>JAFAEG010000078.1 GCA_023424095.1 Pseudomonadota bacterium
GCGACGGCCGTCGCCGGGAGCAGGAAGCGGCTATTTTTTGAGCGGGACGTGGATGGATGTCGCACGCCCCCGGCGCTCCCGCTTGGCGCTCCGTTTCCTTCGCACAAACAGGAAGACGGTGATCGCGCCAATCGCGGCGATCATCAGATACGCAATCACAAGGCGCATCGGCATAGGAGCCGGCTCCGACAGGCGACCGAAAGGCGGCCGCCGTGCGTTGCTAGGCGCGCAGGCGGCGTGCTGCACTAACGTACGTCAGGTCGATCTGCGCCCTGTCGCCGCGGGAGCCCGTGTTGGCGCAGCCGCACCCGCTGCAAAAGAAAGGGGCCGGTCCCTTGCGGAACCGGCCCCAAACTTTTCGCCGTCGCCCAAGCGGGCGGCGGGAACCTACTTACCAGCCGGAGCCGGGGCCGTAGGTGATTTCCACGCGACGGTTGTCCGGCTCGCGGACGCCGTCAGCGGTGTCGACCGCCGGACGGGTTTCACCGAACGCCTGGGTGGTCATCGAGCCAGCGCCGATGCCGCCAGCCGTGAGGTAATCACGGACGCGGTTGGCGCGGCGCTGCGACAGGCCGACGTTGTAGCTCGCGGCACCCGAACGGTCAGCGTGACCGGCCAGGACGACGGCGGGCGAACCACCGGCGCGATAGTTGGCGATCACACCGTCGAGCGTCTGACGAGCGCGGTCGGTGAGGGTGTCCTCATCCCAACCGAAGTAGACGATCGCCGGCGGCAGGGCCACGACCGGGCAGTTCTGCGACTCGAGGACGCGGCTGCCATCCGGGCAATCCTTGTAAACCGGCGGAGCGACGATCGCTTCGCACTGGTTCATCGCATTCAGCCGGGTGTTCGGCGGGCAGACGATGGGATCCGGAGCCGGCGGCGTGCAAACGCCGTTCGCATCGAGATAATTCGGCGCATCACAGGTCGGCGCGGGATCCCGCATGCCGAAGTTGAAGCTGATGCCGCCCAGCAGCGAGTGCGAGCGAAGGTCCATGCCGACCGCACGGCCGCCATAACCGACATATTCGAGCTCGTCGGCGTTGAAGAAGCGATACTTCAGGTGGATGTCGACATTGCGCGACAGGGCCTGACGCACACCGGCGATCACCTGCCAGGCGAAACGGGTGTCCGAATCGTCGATGATGGCGCCCGTGTTGGTAAAGGCCGTCACGTTGCCGACATCGACGCGGGCGATACCGACGCCGCCGCCGATGAAGCCGCTCAGACCGTCTTCATCACCGAAGTCGAGCATGGCGTTGACCATGCCGGACAGGATGCTGACTTCGCCGTTACCGAAGGCCCAGATGCCGGTCGTGCCCGACGTGCCCGGAGGCGTCATGCCGTTGGTGACGAGATCCTCGACATCGGCCTGCTTGTAAGAAACTTCCGCTTCGACGCGGAACGCGCCGAAATCGTAGCCGACGAACACGCCGCCATCGAAGCCTTCTTCAAAACCGATGTTCATCGTGCCGGTCGTTCCAGCACCGAGGCCCGGCGTAAACGTGGTGTCGGAGTCTTCGACGATCATCGCACCGAAATCGCCGCCGACATACCAGGCGCCATCACGCGCGAGAGCCGGGCCAGCAAGGACGGTGGTCGACAGCGCCACTGCAATGGCGAGCTTCCGCATAAATCTTCCCCTTTCATCAACGTCGATACAACGACGACTACACTTCATTACGGTACCGCAGGTGTCCACGCAAGCGCGCTTCACCCCTCTTCTGTTGCTGTAGCGCATCAGCCTTGGGAAGAAGTGACACCCTGGTAACCTGCGAGCCTCTAACCCAGGCCGCGGCGAGCGGTTGCATCGGAAAGGGGCCTTAAGTCAATCAATCAATCCATGTGACTTTAATGTCACGATTACGGCGGTGAGGGCAGCGCGGGCCTCGCTATCGACGGTCGCGCCTCCTGCGGGAGCGGCAATGTCGGGCTGCCGGGGCCCCACGACTCGCTCGCCGCCGATCTCGACCGCGGCCACTTTGATCGTTCCGTCGCTCCAGCCGCTGCCCGTCCACTGGCGGCTGAACCCGGCAACCTTGTCCCAAACGACCATTCCTTCGACCGGCGCCAGGAATCGCCAGCCGGCCAGGTTGAAGCAGGCCAGGGCATCATCCCGACCCGCCCACGCCCCGCTGCCGCCGGTTCCCACCAGCCAGCATTCGCCATCTTCAGGGTCCGGCGGGGGTGCCGCGTCGATGCCCTCCACCGCCGGATGAACCAGCCCATCCAGCGCCGCCAGCGCCTCATTATGGAAATGTTCCTTCTGCGCCTGCCCCGGCAGGATGAAGGGCAAGGCGAATCGCGCGCTGCGTTCGGTCATGATCGTCTCCTCACTCGAACGTAATGATGGCCGGCCGCGACCGGCCGTGCGTGCCGAGCTGCACGATCGACGCGTTCACCGGCCCCGGCCCATCCAGCGCCCGCATCGCGGCATCATAAGTGAAGGCCGGCAGCGCCAACTCGGTCTCGCGGACGAAACCCTCGCCCGTGATCGCGAGCGCATAACGCTCGCTTTCTTCCCCCAGCGGCGTGTCGGCCCCGCTCGGCCAGGCCCAGCCCAGCCGGCTCCGTCGCACCCAGCTCAGCCGGATGCCGCCGCTTCCATCTGGTTCCGCCCGCAGATGCACCGGCGCCGGCGGGCGCAGCGCTTCCCCCGTCGCCATGATTGCGGCCTCGGCAGGCTCCGCATCGCCGATGCCGCTGGCGAGCAACTGGATCTCCGTCCCGAGACTGCCCGCGGAGGGCAATTCCACCGGTCTGATCGCGGCGCTCTCGAGCAGAGCGAAATCCTCGCCGGCGAGATGGGCCGCCGCCCATTCGGTTCCCCGCCGGCCGCGAAGCAGCTTCGACAGCCGCCACCGGCGCGCCGCGATCGGTTCCACCTCGCCGAACTGGATCAGTTCCGCGCCGACCAGCGCCAGGTTCGCCCCCGCTGCCAGCGCATCTTCATCGCAGCCGGTCAGCACCATCTCGTCATGCAGCATTTCGACGTCCACGAAGCCGCCAAGGTCGAGCAATGCGGAACCTCCCGGCGGCAGCGCGCTCAACGCGATGCCGAGCAAGGCCGGCGCCGCCGTCTGCCCGACATCCTGCCAGCTCGCCCCGCCATCGCTGCTCAGCGACAAGGCCGCCCGGCGCCATCCAGCCAGGCTGCCCGACGCCATCGCCGCCAGCCGCGGCGTTCCATCGGACGCCAGCTCGGCAAGCGGCAGATCATAAAGCCGCAGCGTAGTCGGCCCGTGCGGCAGATCCGGTTCGC
Organism: Pseudomonadota bacterium; assembly: GCA_023424095.1. Classification (GTDB taxonomy): domain Bacteria; phylum Pseudomonadota; class Alphaproteobacteria; order Sphingomonadales; family Sphingomonadaceae; genus Allosphingosinicella. Next base: position 3,263 of record JAFAEG010000078.1, read on the forward strand.
TGACCGGCCGCCCCGCGCCCGCGCCAGTCGCCAGCGCCCCGCCGGTCGCGACCCGGATCAGGTCCAAAGTCACCACCATATCGCCCAGCGTCCACCTGCTGACCCGCCAGGCGCCCGTTTCGCCCGGCAGGCTCAGCACCGCCCCCGGCCTGATGTCCGCGCCGCGCCAGCCATAATGCAGGCTCATCGTCGCCCGCTCGGCCCAGGCCGCATCCAGCCGGCGCTCCGCCCTCTGCTTTGCCGCCTGCGCGCTCATCGCCGCGGCCAAAGCGCGCCGCTCGCTCTGCCCCACGCCCGCCGGACCCGCCGCCGCGCGCTGCATACCCGCCTGATAGTCCCGCTCCGGCTCGTAATAAGTCAGCGTCACCTCGCCGGGCACGCTCGCCGCGCCATGCCGGACCAGCTTCCTTTTACCGCTTTCCAATTCCGCAGGCGGTCCGGCCTCCGCCTCGCCAGGCGGGCCGAGCACCAGCCGTTCGCCGTCGTCGATCAGGCTCAGGCCCTCCAGCACGGCCAGCTCTTCCACCGCCCCGCGCACGCTGTCGCCGATGGCGGCATAGCCGGATACACTGCCCGAGCCCGCGGCCGCGACAATGTCCGCGCTCAATCCGGCCCCGATCGCTGCCACCTCGACCGCGCCATCATCCGCCACGATCTCGAAACTCAGCGAAGGAATGCGATTGCCGAACTCGGCCAGCTCCATTTCCTCGAACAAGGCATAAGCGGTGCCGCGAAAGGCCGGCGCGGCGCCCGCGCCCTCCACCGCCGCGATCAACGGATCGACCGCCTGCTTCTCGTCACCCGGATAAAGCCGGAAGCCGGTGCGCACCTTGAAGTCGCCGCCCGCGCCGCGCAGCAATTTGCCGTCCGCCCAGATCCGCCCGATCGACAGCAAGGGCCGCGCCGACAGCGCCACCGCGAAATTGGCGACATAGTGATAGTCGATCGTCCTAGCTTTGCCCTTGCCGTTGCTGCTCGTCGATCGCCGCTCGATCAGGTCGGTCGCCCAGATCACCGTCCCCGCGATCCGCATCGTGCCGAACACTTTCGGGATGGCGCTGCCATAAGATGATGTCTGCACGGCCAGTTCGCCCAGCCGTGGCCCGTGCCGGGCCTTGGGCCGGAACAGTTCCGCGTCGATCACCTGCCCCAGCGTGGAACCGATCGCGCCGCCGATCGGTCCGCCCAATGCGTTGCCGGCGGCGGTCAGGATCAGCGTCGCCATCGCCTCACTCCTTCCGCCAGATCCCAAGGATCGGCCACGGCGGCGCGCCGGGCCGCTCGACCACGCGGCGCAGGCCCGCATCGGCATGGACCAGCCCGTCGCCGGTCCATACGCCCAGATGCAGCTGCCCCGGCCCGGACCGCAGCACGATCACGTCCCCCGTGGCCTTCTCCTCGACCGGTCGCAGTCCCGCCTCCGCCAGGCCAGCTTCCAGCCGCGCCAGATCGCCCCCGCGCAGCCGATAATCGCGCCGCGTCTCGCCGAGCCCCAGCGCGGCCGCCGCCAGCCCGACGCAATCCAGCCCGTCCGGCCCACGCCCCTGCGGCCGGAACCGCGTCCCGATCAGCGCCCGCGCCCGCGCGGCGCCGTCATTCCGGCGCATCGGCCGACTGGTTCGCCGGTTCGGGCGCCGGCGCCTCTTCCTCGGGCAAGGTGCAGCGGCACGGCCCGACCGACACGGATCGATTGTCCAGGTCGATCACCATCCCCTCCGGCAAATGCTGGCATCCCGCCAGCATCAGGCACAGCAAAGCCAGGCAAGCTCGAAGCCGCATCGTCTCTCTCCTTCTGTTTCTTGAATCCTCCCTGCGAGGCTTCGCCTCGTGGGGAGTGGGACCGCTCGCGCAGCGAGGGGTGGAGGGGCGCCGCGCCGGCGGCGGAACCGTCAATATCGAGTCAGCAGATCATTCCCCGGCAGATGCGGCTCGCCGCGAAAATTCGTCGCATTCCCGAACCGCGCCACGCACGTCTCGAACCGCCGGTCGCAGCCCTCGGAAACCTCCACCAGATCGCCAGCTTCCGGCGCAAACGGCGGCGGCTCGCGCAATGTCACCATGGCTCCGTCCGATCCGCGCACCGCACTCTCCAGCCCGCTATTCGCCCCGCCAAGCCAGCGCAGCCGCCCGAACCCGAAAGCGCCCGCCACCGGCTCCGCATCATCCAGCGTCACCCCCGCGCCATCGGCGGAAACCACCCGCGCCAGCCGCACCCGCCCGGCCATATCCACCCGGCACCTCTTGTCGCCCAGGCTCGCCCGGCAAGTCGGCGAGGTCTGTTCGACCACCGCCGCCTCGAGCGCCGCCGTCGGCCCGCGCAACTCCGCCTCGAACGCCTCGCCCTGGACACTCACCTCGCCCAGCGTCCCGCGCGCGACAGGCAGCATTTCTGCCCCCGGCGCTTCCCAATCGGTCATGAAGATGGTCAGCGCCGCCCCGTCCCAGCGCCCCGCCTTCAGATCCGGCGCAATGATCGCATCGCTCGACAGCGCCCCCTTCACATCGACATTGTCCGCATCGAACCCGTCCGAGACGCTCACCGCCGACGGCAGCATCCCCGGCGCCGCCCGATAAGCCAGCCCGTCGATCACGAGGTCCCGATCATGCGTCGTAAAGCCCAGCGCCACGCCGTCGGCCCGCACCAACCGCCAGCACAGACAGGCCGTGGTCAGATCGCGCTTGATGAATTCGGGCATGACCTTCTCCCGTCCTGCCGGACTTGATCCGGCTTTCGCCTTCCAGCATTCTGCCGGCAGATCGGAGCCGCGATGCTGCTGTTCACCGCCCTCATGTTGACCCAGCCCGCTGCGGCCGAAGCTGACCTCGGCCATGCGGCTGCTCAGCAACTGCCGCAGGTCGAGCCGACCCGCCTGGAAATCGGCAGCGGGCATATCGGCGGCGAAAGCGCCACCATCACCTTTACCTACGCGGGAGCCGATGCGGCCCCGAACGTTCCGAAAATCCGCTTCGAGGCGCGCTTCGTGGATCAGCGTGCCAACACCCGCTCGCAACGCGCGACCGACAGCATCGCCTGTCCGCAGGCGGCGACGATTCTGCGGGCCGCGCCGGCTTCAGCGACGGCAGGCGCCCAGTCCGCGGACCCGCTGCCGTCGATCGTTCTCCACGCCAGCACCTATACGCTCTCCGGCCGGTTCAATCAGGCCGGGGGCCCGCCCACCGAATTCACCGTCGCCGGGCGCTCCCCGACACCTTTAGGATGGTGGGCGGGCGCGCTCCTCGCTGCCCTGAACGCCTGCTGGCGCGACGCACCGTAAGCGTCCGAAGCGCAACCTTGCGAGTGCCCGCCTCTCCTCCAAAGCGATACTGATCGGGTGAGCCGCCGATCTCGGCCTCAATCCTTGCTGTCCTGGCTCGGCGCCCCGCCGCTGGCCGCGCTGGCCATCTGGGAGGCGCACCGCCTTTCCAGCTCGCTCGACAGCTTTCTGTTCAATCCGCATCTGCTGCGCGCGAGCGCCGGCGCGATGGTTCTCACCATCCTGCTCATCGTCATCTACCGCCTGCGTCGCCGCACCGCCCGCACCCCGTCCTGGTATCCAGCGCTCGACCTCGTCCGCACTGCGGGTGCCTTCGCATTCATGCTGTTGCCGATCCTCGCCGGGATCGCGTGGCTCACCGGCCTGGCAAGTCCGCGCACGCTCCTGCAGGCCGCTTTGCTCATGCTGGTCGCATGGACCATGCTCAGCGTCTGGGCCGCCCTCGCCATCTTCGCGAACGACCTGCTCGCGCGGCGCTAGCCGCTGTCGTCGTCATGCCGGACTTGATCTGGCTCCCATTCTGTCGGACGAGTCCGGCAATGGTTCAAAGACAGCGCAAGGCCGCGATCATAGCGGGTTTCGCGACCGGCGCTGTCTTGCTCGCGGCCTTGACCCTTTATGAGACGCGGCGTTCCGGACGCATCGGCGATGGCATCGTCTTCAACTCGACCACCTTGATGGCCGCCATTGCCGCAGTCGTTCTGGCACTCCTGTTATCGGCGTTCCCGAGAACCAGGCGGCAGAGATTTTTCGTCCCCCGCTGGTTTCTCGCCATCTTTGTGGTGCGCCTGGCAGGCTTTCTGGCGCTGGGCCTGCTGGTCGGCGCGACAGTCTTGGCCTGGCTCGTTCACGGCGATACCGCTGCGTGGCTCCTGCGGGCCGCCGTCAACCTGATGGTCTGGTTCGCCTTTGCCGGCATATTCGCCACCTCCGGGCTTCGCCTGCACCGCTTCCTGCGAACAGCTACCCCTCCCGAACCTCCACCAGCGGCACACTGACCACCTCGCCCGCCAGGAAGGTCGCGCGGCTCACCTGCAGCCGGTCCTCGGCAAACCGCACCGGCACGTCGAAGCGATAGCCCGCGCGCACCGTCTCGCCTTCACCCGGCGGCACTGAGAATGAAACGACGCCACCCGGCGCCAGCGTCCAGCCGCTGACCCGCTCGACGCCATCGACCGACACCCGCACAGAGCCAGCCACCGGCCGAGTGATCCGCCGCTCCTGGCCGTCATAATCTTTCACGAGCGCGAAGTCGGTCCGCACCCCGTCGCCATCGCCCAGCGCTTGGTCCGCCGCCCCCGGCAGCCCGATCATCCCGCTCGAACTGTCATCGAACGGATCCCGGAACCGAAACGCCGCCGCGGCCCCGCGTCGCGCCCGGAAGAAAGCGATCAACTCGCCCAACTCCGCCTCGCCGCGTACCCCAGGCCCGGCATCGTAGCGCATCCTCGCGTCCGCCCAGTCGGCATTGCGCTGCTCTGCCCCGCCCGCCGTCTCGACGATCGCGGTGGAGAATGACGGTTCGACGCTCGCCTCCCGGCCGATCGCAATCGGGAACATCACATCGTGAAACGCCTCCACCGCGCCCTCCTTGCTCTCGAACCACACGAACCCGTCCCGCAACACCTGCGGCAGCGCCCACACGAACACTTCCGCCGTGCCGCGCGTGAGGGCCCGCGCCGCCGCCTCCCCGATCGCCTGCCACTACGCGCGATCCTCCGGCGCCAACACGAACCCCGCAAAATAATGCTGGGCACCGAGCGGATAACCGAGCCGAGCATTCGCCTCCGCCACCCCGCGCGCCGTCGCGCCATGCGCGCCGAGTGACGCCCAATCATAATCTTCCAGCTGCAGCACATCGAAGGCCGGCGCCGCCCAGCCCAGCGGCATATTCGCCCGCTTCACTTCCGGCGCCGCCACGTCCAGCACGGTCGGCAGATAGGCCAGCAGCAACAATTCCGCTTCCGGCGCCACCGCCAGCACGGCCGCACACAAATCGGTTGTCGATCCCGCCAGCGTCTCGCCGGCCGCGTCCAGCGTCGCCCGCTGCGCCGCATCCAGCGGCCCGCGCACATCCGCGATCGCCACCGGCGCGAACGAGGCGACGGCCGCATCGTCATACAGGCAGATGCGCCCGTCGGCCGTCACCCACCACCACGGCTCTCCCACCTGGAACCGCACCGGCAGCCCGGCCTCGTCCGCGATCCCCGCGAACGCCGCCGCCACCCCCTGCAGCCACCCCATCGCGTCGCCATTGGCCGGCGACAGCAAGGCCGAAGGCGGCTCCCAGCCGGTCAGCGCCGGGCTCCCGTCCGACGCCCGCTGCTTCCAGCCTTCCGGCGTATGCTGGTCCAGCAATTCGTAGGAGAGCGAGAAGATCGGCGAGAAGCCCAGCGCCTTCGCCCGTGTCGCGAAATCCCGGTGCCAGGCCGCGCACGGCCCATTCATCGCCGCCGCCGCATCGACCAGTCCATCATCCCCGAGCCGGAAATAATGGCTCATGCCCACATAGTGATTGAGCGCCCCGCGATAGCCGAGCGCCAGGGCCTGCCCCAGCACCCGCTCCGGCGTCAGATGATAGAGGTCGTCATAGCCGGTCGCGATCCGCAGCTGATGCTCCGGCAGCAAAGCCTCGCCGCAGGCCAGCACCGATCCGGACCCGTCGCAGGCGATCTCCGAAACCTCGACCCACCCTTCCGCCGGGGCCGCCAGCGCCGCGTCCGTGCCGTCATAATCCGGTGCCACCAGCGACACGAACATCCGGTCCACATCGCCCGCGAACACCGCCCCGCCCGGCCCGAAGCCTTCCGCCAGCGCGGCGAAGTCCAGGCTCACCAAAGCATCTTCCGGGTCGCCGGACGCATAATTCCACAGCCGCACCAGCCAGGTTCGCGCCACGCCTTCCGCGTCCCGTCCCTCGATCGTCAGCGTCGGCCCGTGCGTCTCGTCCAGCTTGCGAACGCCCGCGGAGCGCCACCGGAAGCTGAGGCGGCACCGCCGGTAATCCCGATCCGTCTCGTAGCGCAGCAGCGGATGGTCGGCCTTGTCCTCAGACGCCCAGATCGACCCCGCCAGATCGTCCTTGCGATAGAACAGGCACTCCATCCGAACCGCATCCGGCGCGATCGTGCAGATGCTCGCCATCATCGGCCGCGGGAAATCCACCGCCCAAAGCCGCGCCGCGAACCTTTTCACGAATCCTGTCATCCGCGCCGCCGAAGCCGGTGCGAGCCAATGCCCCATGACCATTGTCCTTTTTCGAGGCCCGGCCGGATCGGTGACACACCCGGGAAACAATTCCCGGCCAGAGCATTCCCCTTCCAACCCCACGCTGGAGTCAGAAATGCATCGTCCTTTGCTCGCCGCCGCCGCTTCGCTTGCCCTGGCCGCCTGCGGCGATGGCCAACGCGCCGAGGCGCCCGCAGCCGAACCCACGGCGCCTGCCAGCACGCCTGTTTCGACCCAGACCACGAACATGGCCGAGCCGGTCCTGGCCCTGGGCCTCACCCGTAACCAGCTCGAGGACGCCGAATTGCTCGACGCCACCGGTGCCGAAATTGGCGAGGTTGAGCGCGTGATCACCGACCCGTCCGGCGCCGTTACTGGCCTGCTGGTTGAGATCGAGAACAGCACGCCGGATCGCTACGTGACCGTCCCGCTCGACGGTCTGACGGTGATCGAACAGGGCAATGATCGCGATCTGCGCAGTGCGCATACCCGCGACGCGCTGATGGCGATGCCCGAAACACCGCGCTGACCGCCGACGCTCGCGGGATCAACCGCATGCGGACGGCCTGGCCTGCCCGGCCTTTGCGAAAACCGCCGCTCGCGGTAATCACCGGCCATGGCTTCGCCGCTGCTTGCGCTGGCCCTCGCCTTCCTCGATCCCGCCCCGGCGCCCGAAACGCCGCCCTGTTTGATCGCTCAACTCTATTTCGACGGGGAAGCGTTTGATGTGGCTGCCCGGACGATGCTCGACCGCGCCGTCCGGGGGCGACGCCAGGCGACGACGATCCTTATCCACGCCTCGGGGATGCGCTCACTGGACGGCATGAACCGTTCGGGCGAGCGCTCCCTGCAACGCGGCAATCTGGTCCGCGACCATCTGGTCGCCGGCGGGCATCCGGCCGATCGAATCCGCGTCATCGGCCAGGACGAAGGCGCCCGCCGCTTCGGTAATCCCGGTGATGGCGTGGTTTTGGTCATGGTCGAATATGGACGCGCCCGGATCGGCGCCACGGTCACCGGCTACACCCATCATGCGTCAGGCTGCAGCACGCCAGTGCGCCGCCCGACCGGCTAATCCACCCGCTGCAGCGCCGCCTTCACCGCCCGCGCCACCTGCCGCGAGCTTGCCCCCAGCGCCCGCGCCTCGCTCCCGGCCGACGCGTTGATCGTCACGTTCACCTGCACGGCGCGGCTCCCGGCGGGCGCCATCGTCTCCACCCGTCCACTCGCGGTCGGCACAAACAATTCCGGGCCGCGCTCACCGACCAGATAAGGCCGGCCTGGCGCGACCGGACCGCCCGTCGCCCGCCCCGGCGCTCCGAGCAGACTGCCGAGCATATTGCCGAGCAGCCCGCCAAGCCCCTGCCCGCCGCCGGCCGCGCCGATCCCGCCGCGGATCGCCGCCGCCGCAATATCGGCCATCATCGCCAGCACCGTCGCCTTCATCTCCTCGAAGCCGAACTTGCCGGTCCGGGCCGCCCGCACGAGCGCATTTTCCAGCCTTTGCCCGGCCCGCTCCACGCCGCTCGCAAATGGCCCGTCCAGTTCGCTTCGCATCGCCGCCACATCCCTGGCGAACCCGCCGGTATCGGCCCGCACGCTGACGATCAGCCGCTCGATCTCTTCATCCATGCCGCAAATTCCTCCCCGGAACGGGGAGGGGGACCGCCGCCGCAGGCGGAGGTGGAGGGGGCCCGCCCCTCCCCCATCACCGAAGGCAACCGCGGGGG
>JAFAEG010000093.1 GCA_023424095.1 Pseudomonadota bacterium
CCTCCCCATCGCCTGCGGCGACAGGGAGGATCGAAGCGTCACGCGGCTTCCCTGGCGGGGTTCAGATAATCGAGCAGCAGCGCCAGCTGCTCGCGCAGGTCGCGGCGGTGGACGACCATATCGACCATGCCATGCTCAAGCAGATATTCGGAGCGCTGGAAGCCCTCGGGCAAGGTCTCGCGGATGGTCTGTTCGATCACGCGCTGGCCGGCGAAACCGATCAGGGCGCCCGGCTCGGCAATGTGGATGTCGCCGAGCATCGCATAGGAGGCGGTGACGCCGCCGGTGGTCGGATCGGTGAGGATGACGATGTAGGGAAGGCCGGCTTCCTTCAGCTGCGCGATTGCGACGGTGGTGCGCGGCATCTGCATCAGGCTGAGGATGCCTTCCTGCATGCGCGCGCCGCCGGCGGCGGTGACGATGATGTAGGGGGCGTTCACGGCGATCGCGGCCTGCACCCCCGCGACGAAGGCGCTGCCGACGCCGAGGCCCATCGAGCCACCCATGAAGGCGAAATCCTGCACGCCGACGACGGCCGGGCGGGCGGCGATACTGCCCTTCGCATTTTGCAGCGCATCCTGCTCGCCGGTGGCGGAACGGGCGGCCTTGATCCGGTCGGTGTAACGCTTGGTGTCGCGGAACTTCAGCGGGTCCTCGCGCACCTGCGGCGCGGGCAGGATCGTGTAGCCGGGATCGAGCAGCAGGTCGAAGCGCGCCTTCGCGCCGATCCGCCCATGCCGGTCGCAGCGCGGGCAGACGCGGTCATTTTCCTCATATTCCTTGACGAAGACCATCGCCCCGCAATCGGGGCAGGCGTGCCAGAGCGTCTCCGGCGTGGTCTCGCGCTTCGGGAGGAAGGGGATCTTGTTGCGGACGCGGTTGAACCAGCTCATGGCCGCGAGCGATTAAGCCCGTCGCGACGGCAAGTCCAGAAACGGCGGACGGCCAACGCTCAATTGTCATTCCCGCGAAAGCGGGAACCCAGCTTCTTTCCTTGGCTTGCTGTAGTCTGGGTCCCCGCTTTCGCGGGGATGTCAGTGAAAAATCAGAGCAAGGAGCCGGCTGGCCGCTCGGCCGCTGGCGGGTCCTTCGCGAGCACGGGAACCGGCTCGACCGCAGACGGGGGCGTCGGCGCGGGATCTTCGGCCGGCGGCATGTTCGAAATCGGCTGGTTGCCGACGACGACCCGGTCCGGGCGGCCGATCTGGCGCTTCAGCGTCCAGGTCCGGGCGCGATAGAGCGCGTAGGTCGGCACGAAGCCCAGCAGGAAAACGACCAGCAGGAGGAAGGGGAGCTTCACCTCGGCGATCAGGCCGCTCCACAATTTGATCTCGACCGGCTGCCAATTTTCGCGCGCGAACAGGACGATGCCGATCGCGATCATCACCCAGAAGAGCGTTTTCAGGAATTGCATTGCGTCCGGTCCTTCAACTCGTCGCTCACTCGCACCAATGCGGCGTTGCGTCCAGACGGGCGCTTCCTTTTGGCTCCGGCCAGGACTAGCACCACGGCAAATCTGTTTCTCTGGGCGGGGCGAAGTTGCTGAAAAATATCGAGGCCGGCTTGGCCCTGTTCCTGCTGCTGGTCGGCTCGTCCTTGGCGACGGGCTGCTCGCCAGCGACCGAAGCGGACGGCGGGAACGGTGCCGCGAACGGCACCGCGATGGTCAAGGCGGAATTGCCTCCCGTCGTCACCAGCGGGCCGAGCGCGATCGATTACGCCCAGTTGGAGGCGCGGCTGAATCGGCTGGTCGAGGCCGAGCGCATGGTCGGGCTCGCGGTCGGCGTGGTCGAGAACGGCCAGATCCGCTTCGTGAAGGGCTTCGGCACGGTCGCGTCCGACAGCGAGGAACGGGTGACGGAGAATACGGTGTTCCGCTGGGCGTCCTTGTCCAAGGGCGTGGCGGCGGACATGGTCGCCTTGCTCGCCTCGCGCGGGCAATTGTCGCTGGACGAGCCGATCTCGCTTCATTCCAGCAATCTGCGCCTGCCGAACGGCAATGAGACGCGGGCGACGGTCGCGAACGTGCTGTCGCACACGATCGGCGTGCACGGCCATGCCTATGACGCCCGGCTCGAGGACGGAGAGGACCCGCGTTACCTTCGGCAATTGCACGCCACCTTGTCGCAATCCTGCGAGCCGGGGACGTGCCACGCCTACCAGAATGTCGGCTATGACGCCGCGACCGACGTGATCGAGAAGCTGACCGGCAAGACCTTCGAGGAGGCGCTGACCGAGAATGTCTTCGCGCCGCTCGGCATGAGCAATGCCAGCGCCAGCCGCGGCCGGCTGCTCGCTTCGCAAAGCTGGGCGCGGCCGCATCGCGGCGGGCGCGGTTCGCGGCCCGAGGAGGTGCTCGAGCCTTATTATCGCGTGCCGAGCGCCGGCGGGGTGAACGGCTCGATCATGGACCTGACGCTGTGGATGCGGGCGCAGATGGGCCTCGCGCCGGAGGTGCTGCCGCAAGATGTGCTGACCCAGGTGCAGACCTCGCGGATCAACACGCCAGGCGAGAATAGCCGCCGCCGCCGCTTCGCCGAGCGGACCGCGACCTCATCCTATGGCCTGGGCTGGCGGATCTTCGATTATGCCGGTCACCGCGTGATCGGCCATCATGGCGGGGTGCTGGGCTATCGCTCGCTGATCCTGTTCGATCCGGTGCGCAAGAGCGGCGTGGTGGCGCTGTGGAACACCGCCACGGGGCGGCCGAACGGGATCGAATATGAGGTCATGGACATGATCTACGGCCTGCCGCACCGCGACTGGCTGCGGCTGGATGGGGGCTCGGAAGAGGCTCCGGCTCCGCTGCCGAAGGAAGACTAGGTCCTCAAACCTCGACGTCCGCCCAGATCGGCAGATGGTCCGAGCCCATGCGGGAGGCGGGGCTGCGGTGGACGCCGCAATCTTTGATCCGGACGTCCTTCGACACCATGATCCGGTCCAGCCGGGCAATCGGATTGCCGGCATGATAGGATTTGCCGGTGTCGGCGAAGACCATGTGCGCGCCGAAATCGCGCAGGCAGCCGCCGCGCACGGTCCATTCGTTCAGATCGCCCATCATCACCGTGGGCATATGGTCGCGGCGCTCCTCGACCTCGTGCAGGATCGCCGCTGCCTGCCGCCGCCGCCACAGGCCCGACAGATCGAGATGCATGCCGACGACGCGCAGGCTCGTCTTGCCGGTGTCGACCTCGCCCATCACCGCGCCGCGCGGCTCGAGGCTGGGCAGGTGCAGCATCGCGCAATGATCGATCTTCATCGACTTGCGGACCAGCAAGGCGTTGCCGTGCCAGCCCATGCTGCCCGCCCGCCAGCCGAACTGGACCGGCTTCAGATCGCTATGCTCCTCCAGCAGATGCGGCGGGATGGCGGCGTGGCGCACGCCGAAGCGGCGGTCGGCCTCCTGCAGCGCGACCACATCGGCGTCGAGCTCGTTCAGCACCTCGATGATGCGTTCCGGCCGGCGGCGGCGGTCCGTGCCGATCGCCTTGCGGATATTGTAGCTGGCAAGGCGGAGCATCAGAGCGCCCTTAATCGCCTGCGCTGACAGCGGGAAGAAGGATCAGCGCCGTTCGGCCAGCTTACCGAACAGATGGTCGAGCGCGCGGGTCGCCTTGTCGGCGGCGGCGGTGACGGCGGTGTCGACCCGCGCCGCCTCGGCATGGACCGCGACCGGCTGATGGCCGTTCACCCGCGCTTCCAGCGAGACGCGCTTGTCGGCCGCGCCGCCTTTGGCGCCATTCACATCCTCCACATGCACTTCGATGCTGGTCAGGCGCTTCTCGAACCGGCCCAGTTTCTCCCGAACGCGAATCTCCAGCCGCTCATTGGACTCCGCATCGGAGAGGATCTGGTTGTCGGTTCTGATCTGGACGAACATGAAGGAAAGCTCCTGGACTGCTGAGCGGGGATGCTGCCCCAGGTTAGAAATGCTGGGGCGCGCGATCCGTTCCGGCGACGCGAAATGCGCTGGATGTTCCGCTGATGTTCCATTAGGCTGCGCGGATGGCCAAGCCGAAGAAGCAATATGTCTGTCAGGCCTGCGGAGCGGTGAGCCCGCGCTGGCAGGGGCAGTGCGCCGATTGCGGCGACTGGAACAGCATGGTCGAGGATGCGGCCGCCGTGGTGACGCCGTTCACCGCAAAGCATGATCTGCGCGGCGGCGGGCGGCGGGTGGAGCTGGTCGGGCTGAATGCCGAGGTGGCGCTGCCGGCCCGGACCTCGACCGGAATATCGGAGCTGGACCGGGCGCTGGGCGGCGGGCTGGTCGCGGGGTCGGCGACGCTGATTGGCGGTGATCCCGGGATCGGCAAGTCGACCTTGCTGCTGCAGGCGGCGGGGCGGATTGCGGGGCAGGGGCTGCCGGTCGTCTATGTCTCCGGCGAGGAAGCGGCCGACCAGGTAAGGCTGCGGGCGCGGCGGCTGGGCGTGACGGCGGCCGGGCTGCAGCTGGCGGCGGCGACGTCGGTTCGGGACATCCTGACCACTTTGGCCGAGGAAAGGCCGGCGCTGGTGGTGATCGATTCGATCCAGACCATGTATTCCGACATGATCGAGGGTGCGCCAGGAACGGTGAGCCAGGTTCGATCATCGGCGCACGAACTGATCCGCTTCGCCAAGGAGACCGGCGCGGCTCTGGTGCTGGTCGGCCATGTCACCAAGGAAGGCAGCCTCGCGGGGCCGCGCGTGCTCGAGCATATGGTCGATACGGTGCTGAGCTTCGAGGGCGAGCGCAGCCACCAATATCGCATCCTGCGCGCGACCAAGAACCGCTTCGGCGGCACGGACGAGATCGGCGTGTTCGCGATGGGCGAGGAGGGGCTGAGCGAGGTCGCCAACCCGTCGGCCTTGTTCCTGACCGATCGCGGCGAGGCGGTGCCCGGGGCGGTGGTGTTCCCGGCCCTGGAAGGGACGCGGCCGGTGCTGGTGGAGATCCAGGCGCTGACCGTGCGGCTGGCCAGCGGCGCGACGCCGCGGCGCGCGGTGGTCGGCTGGGATTCAGGGCGGCTGGCGATGATCCTGGCGGTGCTGGAGGCGCGCTGCGGGCTCAGTTTCTCGACCGCCGAAGTCTATCTCAACATCGCCGGCGGCTATCGGGTCAGCGATCCGGCCGCCGATCTGGCGGTGGCTGCGGCCTTGGTTTCGGCGCTGTCCGAGCGGCCGGTCAGTGCCGATGCGGTGGTGTTCGGTGAGGTGGCGCTGTCGGGCGCGCTCAGGCCGGTCGCCCATGCCGGGCTGCGGCTGAAGGAAGCGGCGAAGCTCGGGTTCGAGCGAGCCATGCTGCCGGCCTCGGTGACGGACGAGAAGGGCACGTTGCGCCTCACCGGCTTCCGCGGCCTGCGCGAAATGGTGGATCATCTGCTGGGACGGTGATGCCCGCGAGCGGAGGTAAGGCGGAAGCTTCGTCACATTTGCGGAGCGAGCGGCCGCATTCTTATTGACAATCGTGTCAGTATGGGTGAGCTTCCGCTTATGTTCCATTACCCGCTCGAGATCGAAGAAACCGACATCGACTTCATGGGGCATGTGAACAATGCCGTGTACCTGAACTGGGTGCAGGAATCGGTGATCGCTTATTGGCGCAAGCTCGCTCCGGCCGAGGCGGTGGCGGGGCATCTGTGGGTCGCGCTGAAACATGAGATCAGTTACCGGCGCCCGGCCTTCCTGAAGGATGCGGTGGTTGCCGAGGTGATCGCCGAAGGGATGCAGGGGGCACGCGCCTTCTTCCACACTGTCGTCCGCCGCGGCGAAGAGGTGCTGGCGGAAGTGAAGAGCAGCTGGTGCTGCATCGACGCGGTCAGCAAGCGCCCGGCGCGGCTGGAACGCGCGATCGTCGAGCGGTTCATCGCTGATGGCAAAGGCACGGACTGAACTTCGCAGCGCCGGCGTGGTTGGTATCGGCATGACACCCGCGCCACCCTCCAAATGGCTGCTCGCCGCCGAAATGCCGCGGGCGATCTTCGGCGCGGTCGAGCTGGCGATGAAGCGCCGGGCGCTTCGCGATGTGCCGCGCGGCGACGGCCGGCCGGTGATCATCCTGCCCGGGCTGGTGAACCCCGATTGGGCTAATCTCACGCTCAGGCGCTATCTGCGCAAGCTCGGCTACGACGCGCGCGGCTGGGGGCTGGGCCACAATCTCGGGGCGCGATCGACCGGCGCGAGCGGCGAGAAGCTCGATGCTCTCGTCCACCGCGTCCACGCCGAAACCGGGCGCAAGGTCACGTTGATCGGCATCAGCCTGGGCGGGATGATGGCGCGGCTGCTGGCCCATCGCTGGCCCGACGAGGTGGCGGAAGTGATCACGATCAGTTCGCCCTTCGCCGGCGATCCGCGCGCGACCAACGTCTGGCGCGTGTTCGAATGGCTGACCGGCGAGCGGATCGACGATCCGAAGGTGAAGGCCGACAGCGCCGTGCTCGCGGCCGAGCCGCCGGTGCCGACCACGGCGATCTGGAGCGCGAGCGACGGCCTGGTCAGCGGTGCGATCTGCCGAACCGCGCAGGGGCGATCGATCGAGGTGCGGAGCGGGCATATCTGGGTGCAGATGCGCGCCTCGGTGCTGCGCGCGGTGGCCGAGACGCTGGCGCGGCGGAGCTAGGCTCGCGGCCAGGAGAATATTCTTCTCCATATCGTCACCGCACGGCAATCAGCTTCTTCCCGACGCAGCATATTCGGTGCGTGCCTCGCTTTCTCGCGCGGCTGCTCGCCATGCCATTGTGCGATGCACAAACTGGTAGGTATCCTGCGTACCTAATCTCCGCTCGAGGACTATGCGATGCCTTACAATCTCGCCCGTACCGGCGATCTGCTGCGGCTGACTTTCCCGGCCTGTTGACGCTCGCGCCTGCGGGACCCGGTGCCCGTCGCGGCTGACCTCCGCGCTCTCGCACCGACCCGTCATTCCATTCCGATACCGGCGGCTGTGACCGCCTGATTTCCCGGCACCTGCACGGAGCTGCGCGGTCGCGCGTCTCCGCTCCCGCCCGCGCGCCCTCGGGACGCCCGGGCGCACCCTGTTCACAAGGATATTTGTTTCATGAAGGCCCTTCTGCTCTCCACCGCCGCCGCTCTGTTCACTGCCGCTCCCGCCTTCGCCCAGGACGGGCCGGCCGCCGATCAGCCGGAAACGGTCGAGGCCGCGGCGAATGACGAGATCGTCGTCACGGGTTCGCGAGCGCCGGGCCGCAGCCGGCTCGACAGCCTGTCGCCGGTCGATGTGCTGAGCGGCGAGACGCTGACCCGTCAGGGCACGACCGAGATCGCCGAGGCGCTCGCGGCGGCGACGCCGTCGATCGTCTTTCCGCGCCCGGCCGTGGTGGACGGCACGGATTCGATCCGGCCCGCGACCCTGCGCGGCCTCTCGCCCGACCAGACTCTGGTGCTGATCAACGGCGTGCGTGGTCACGCTTCGGCGCTGGTCAATGTCAACGGCTCGGTCGGGCGCGGCTCGGCCGCGGTCGATCTCAACACCATCCCCGGCGTGGCGCTCGGCCAGATCGAGGTGCTGCGCGACGGCGCCTCGGCTCAATATGGCTCCGACGCCATTGCCGGCGTGATCAATCTGCGCCTCCGCGAGGAGCGTTCCGGCGGCGGGATCAACGTCACTTACGGCCAATATGTCAGTGAGGTGGACACCGCGCGCGACAGCCGCAGCGCCCGAGACGGCGAGACGGCGACGGTTTCCGGCTGGGCCGGATTCGGGCTCGGCGCGGAGGGCTTTCTGACCTTGAGCGCGGAATATCTCAGCCGCAACCCGACCAGCCGCGGCGATCTCGACACGCGCGCGACCCCAGCGCGGGTGCGCTCGCGCTTTGGCGACCCCGATGTCGAGCAGGCGACCGTGTTCGGCAATTTCGGCGTGCCGCTGGGCGAGGCCTGGCAGCTTTACGGCTGGGCCGGCTATCAGCAGCGCGACAGCGAGAGCGCGGCCTTCCCGCGTGTCCCGTCCAACGTGAACAATGTCCCGGCGCTCTATCCGGACGGCTTCCTGCCGCTGATCGCGGTGCGTTCGCGCGACCTCAACAGCGCATTCGGCGTGCGGGGCGCACTGGGCGGCTGGAAGGCCGACCTGAACCTGTCCTACGGGCGCAACCGGCTCGACTTCCGCACGCTGGATTCCCTGAATTCCACCTACGGTGCGGCGTCGCCGACCGAATTCGATGATGGCGCCTTGATCTACGACCAGTTTCGGGCCGGGCTCGACCTGTCGCGCGAACTGCCGCTCGGGGCGGGCACGATCAACGTCGCGGGCGGGCTGGAATATCGCCGCGAAGGTTACGGATCATCGCCGGCCAGCCCGAATCCTACGATCGCGGCCCGCTTGGCGGCAACACCGCGCTCACCGGCGGCGCGCAGGGCTTCATCGGTTTCCAGCCGGGCAACGAGCTGGAAGAGCATCGCGGCAGCGTCGCCGCCTATGTCGATCTTGAGCTGCGGCCCACCGACGGGCTGACCATCGGCGTTGCCGGGCGGGCGGAACATTATTCCGATTTCGGCGAGACGGTGAACGGCAAGCTGTCCGCCCGCTATGATTTCTCGCCGGCGTTCGCCGTGCGTGGCGCGGTTTCGACCGGCTTCCGCGCGCCGTCGCTGCAGCAATCCTATTTCACCTCGACCGCTTCGGTGGTGCAGAGCCGTTGATCCTCGAAACCGGCACCTATCCGGCGACGAGCGCGGTGGCTCGAGCGCTCGGCGCGCGCGATCTGGAGCCGGAAAGCTCGGTGAACCTGTCGCTCGGCGCGGTCTTCCGCAGCGGCGGTTTCAGCCTGACCGTCGATGCCTATCAGATCGAAATCGACAATCAGCTGGGCCTTTCGGAGAATATCGCCGCCTCGTTCAGCCCCCAGGTGGCGGCGATCCTGGCGCCGTTCGGCGTGCAGGCGGCGCGTTTCTTCATCAACGGCATCGAGACGCGCACCCGCGGCCTCGACGTCGTGGCCAGCTACCGGCTGCGCAGCGAGGATGCCGGCATCTTCAACTTCAGCCTCGCGGGCAATTTCAACGAGATCGACGTGCTGTCAGTGCCGACCACGACCGCCACGCTCAATCCCGCGCCGACCCTGTTCGCGCGCACCCGCATCCTGACGCTGGAGCAGGGTACGCCCGATACCAAGTTGATCGGTTCGCTGGACTGGTCGCTTGGCCGCGCGGGGGCGACAGTCCGCGCGACGCATTACGCCTCCGCGCTCCAGCCCGGCGCGACCGCGGCGGCGGACCTGCAGACCGGCGCCCGCACCCTGGTGGACCTGGAAGTGCGCTACGAACTGCTCGACGGCGTCCGCCTCGCTTTGGGTGCGGACAATGTGTTCGACGTCTATCCCGAGCAGGTGCCAGCCGCCCTCAATGCCAGCGGGGTGACGGCCTTTCCGTTCTACTCACCGTTCGGTTTCAACGGGCGCTATCTCTACGCCCGGCTGAGCCTGGACTTCTGAGGAGAGACAGCAGCAGCGGCGCGGAGCGGGCGATTGCCCGGCTCCGCCCCGGCGTCGAGAGCCCTAGGTAGAATCCCGGAACTCGCCTCCGGGCGGCGGCAGGCTATGCTGGCGGCCGAGAGGAATGCGCCGTGGGACAGGAAGGCATCAACGAAGCGTCACTGCGCGCGCTGGTCGACGCTTTCTACGCGAAGGTCCGTGAGGATGCGCTGATCGGGCCGGTCTTCAATCGCGCGATCGACGACTGGCCGGAGCATCTCGACAAATTGCAGAGCTTCTGGTCGTCGGTGATGCTGACCAGCGGACGCTATAAAGGCCGGCCGCTGCCCGCCCATGTGAAGCATGCCGACGCCATTTCCGCGGCCTCGTTCGACCGCTGGCTCGCATTGTGGGCGGCCACCACGGCGGAGATGTTCGACCCCGCCAGCGCGGCGGCGCTGCAAGACAAGGCGGCGCGGATCGCGGAAAGCCTTTCGCTCGGCATCGCCTTTCATCGCAATCCCGACGCGATGCTGGCCAGGGCACCGGAATGACCGGCACGGCCATTCCCGCTAGCGCGCTGCCGGCCGATGTCCGGCCCTATCATCGCACCGCGATCTTCACGCAGGACACGGTCCCGGCCGCGCTGCTGAAGGCACATTCCACCAAGCCAGGGGTGTGGGGCCTGATCCATGTGCTGGAAGGGCAGCTTCGCTACGTGATCGTCGACGAGCGCCGGGCGGCGACGGAGACGATCCTGGTCGCGGACGGCCCGCCGGGCGTGGTCGAGCCGGAAATCCTCCACCATGTCGAGCCGCTGCAGGCGGTCCGCTTCTGCGTCGAATTCCATCGCTGAGCCGGCGTCGGCCGAACGCCGGCGCTCGCCTCGCGCCTAAGGCTGGATGGTGCGGATCAGCATCGAGGTGTCATAGCCGAGCGCCCGGACCCGTCCGATGAGTTCGGCGACCTTCGCTTCGCCGGGATTCGCCTCGCGCGCGAGGATCCACAGATAGCGACCCGATCCTTCGCCGACGATCGACCAGCTATAATCGTCGGCGCGGTCGAGGACCCAATAGTCGCCGAAGAAGGGGCCGAAGAAGCTGACCTTCAGCTTGTTGTTGGTGACGGCGTCAGCGATCCGGATCCGGCCGCGCGCTTCGGTCGTGCGGCCATCGGGCGTGCGGCAGCGGTTGACGACGCGCAGGGCCCCGCCGGCGCCGCGGCTATAATCGGCGGTCACGGCTTCACAGTTGCGCTGGAAGCGCTGTTCGTAGCGGGCGATTTCGTACCAGCGGCCCAGATAGCGATCGACATCGACCGGCTTGGCGGGTTGCGGCACGGCACGATTGCCGACCGGGTGGCGCTGGAACGGGCCGATGCAAGCCGAAAGGGCGAACAAGGCGAGAAGGGCGGCAACGGCCCCGAATGGTCTGGAGTATGTCATGATCTGTCCTGGGGAGGGATGGTAGCCAGCTAGCGGGGCTGCGCCGCGCTTCGGCCGAATGTGTAGGTGAGGGCGAGCCCCCCGGAGATTTGATCGCGCGAGCCCAGTTGCCGAACGATCGGCGAATCCGCGGCGTCCGCCAGCAGCCGGTCATATTTGGCGTAAGCGTAAACGCCCCAGCGGGCGGACAATTGGCGGACATAGCCCGCGACGATCCCGGCCGACTGGACGCCGCCCTCGGCCCGGAAGGCGGGCAGGCCGGACGCCGCAACGTCCTGCGGCGCGACGGAGAAATAGGCGTCGTTATAATTGTCGTCGGCGAGAGTGAGGCGCGGGCCGATCGAGATCAGCCACGCATTGCCGTCGCGGAAGATGGCATCCATGCCGATCGTGCCGATCAGGCCGTCATGGCCGCCAAGCCCTTTGCGGACCTCGACGCGGGCACGGAGGCTGTCGGAAAAGGCATATTGGACGAAGCCGCCGACCTCGAGCGTGAAGTCCACGTCGGGCAGACTCGCCCCGACATCGGCGGCGTCACGCTCGCCCTCGAAACCGATTGCGGGACCGAAAGCGAATTTTCCCGCCCTGACCACCGGAAAGCCGAAGCTCTCGTCGGGCGCCTCGAACTCGTAGGGCCGGTCGCCGCGGGTGCGCGCGAGGTCGAAGAGGGGGCGGATGCGGACCTCGTCGGAGCCCGGAAAGCTCGGCACCAGCTGGATGCCGACACCGACCCGCGTGCGGCGCGGCCCTTCATCTTCCTGAGCCACTTCCTGGGCCGCGGCCGGATTGGCGGTGGCGGCCGTCACCGCCGCGACCGCCAGGATGATCGATACCCGCGCCTTGTTCATGCTTCTGCTGCCTTGGAAAAATGCAATTGTGCGACGGACAGCGAGTGCCCGTCGCGCGGGAAACCTTGGCCCCGCCAAAAGCTTGGCGCCGCCCGGGAGGCTGCCGCGCGGCGCCACGGCTGAGAGGGGGCGCTCAGCCGGCGGGAAGCGAAACGGCGTCGGTGACGTGGATCACGCCGTTGGACTGGGCGAGGTCCGCCTGAGTAACGCGCGCGCTGCCGCCCCGGCCATCGGCCAGCACGACATTGCTGCCGTCCATCCGCGCCGTCAGCGTTCCGCCCTGCACGGTGGTCAGCTGGGCGCTGCCGCCGCCGGCGCGGATGCGCTGGACCAGATCGGCGGCCGTCACTCGGCCGGGCACGACGTGATAGGTCAGCACCGCCTGAAGCATGGCGCGATTGGCCGGCTGCAGGAGCGTATCGACCGTGCCGGCCGGAAGCCTGGCGAAGGCGGCGTTGGTCGGCGCGAACAGGGTGAACGGCCCGGTTCCCGACAGCGTGTCCGCCAGGCCAGCGGCGGTCACCGCGGCGATGAGCGTGCTGTGGTCGCTGGAGGCAATGGCCGCCTGCACGATATTGGTCTCACTGTGCGCCGCATGGCTCTGCGCCTGGGCCGGTGCGGCGAGGCCGATGGTCAGGGTGCCGAGCCCAAGGGCGCAAAGCGCGGTACGGAAATGGCTGATCATGAGAGTCCCTCGTCGATTGATGATCGACTCTCCCACTAGGCCGGGCGTTCGCCCGCCGCGATACGGACAAAGGACCGTAGCGCGGCGCTACAGGCCGGCCTCGACGGCGATTCGGATCGCGTCGGCGGTGGTCGCCACGCCCAGTTTCTGCAGGGCCAGGGCGCGATGCATTTTCACGGTTTTCTCGGCGAGCGAGATCCGCCAGGCGATCTGCTTGTTGCGGTGCCCCAGGGCCATTTCCCGCAGCACCTCGCGCTGGCGCTCCGAAAGGGCGCTGACCAACCGGGCGGCCCTTTGCTGTCGAACCGAGAGCGGTGCCAGATTGCCGCTGGCGACTTCCACCTGAGAGCCGACGAACCAGGCGAGGTGACCGCCGTCGTCGAACATTGGCGCGATGATCAGCGCATTGCGAAAGGGCGTGCCGTCCTTCCGATAGTTCAGCAGTTCGACCAAAGAGGGTCGCCTCAAGCGGATGGCATCGCGAACGCCTTGCGTCTGCCAGGGCTCCGTGTCGGGGCCAGCCAGAAAGCGGCAATTGCGGCCGATGATCTCGCCCGTCGGATAGCCGGTCAGATCGCAGAAGGCGGAATTGACCGCGACCACGGGATTATCGGGAAGGCGCGGATTGGTGATGACGGTAGCGATCGGGCTGGCCGCGATCGACGGGCTGCCCGCGCTTGCATCGCTCACTTCGTCACGGTCTGTCGTCATGGCCCTGTGCCGCTCTGCAATAACGCCACGGCTTCCTGAAGCAATTCCGCGCTCGCGGCTGCGATCACTCGCCCCTGTGAAAAGTCCGCCTCGCCTTCCCAATTGCCGATCGCGCCGCCCGAGGCCCTGACCACCGGCACCAGCGCATTGAGGTCGTGCGGGGCGAGGCCGCTTTCGATGATGAGATCGAGCCCGCCCGCGGCCAGCGCCCCATAGGCATAGCCGTCGAGGCCATAGCGGGTGAGGCGGCTCGCTGCCCTGACCCGGTCGAAGCGCGCCCGTTCGTCGGGCGGGAAGAGATAGGGATCGGTGGTCGACAGCCGCGCCTCATGCAGGGCGCGGCACCCGCTCGTGGCGAGGCGGCTCGGGCCGGCCGCGGTCATGCGTTCGGCCACGTCGCCATAGCCGATGAAACGCTCGCCGAGCCGGGGGGCGTCGATCACGCCGAGGACGGGCCGGCCCTCGTCGAGCAAGGCGATCAGGATCGTCCAGCTCGGCAGGCCGCAAATGTAGGATCGCGTGCCGTCGATCGGATCGAGGCTCCAGCGATAGCGGCCCGCGCCGGGGCTGGAGCCAAATTCCTCTCCGTCGATACCATGGTCCGGCCAGCGCGCCGCGATCGCGTCGCGCATGACCCGCTCCACCGCGCGGTCGGCGCGGGTGACCGGATCGAAGGCGCCGCGTTCATTCTTGTCCTCGACCGCCCAATCCAGCGCGCTCCACCGCAGCGCTTCCGCGCGGGCTACGTCGGCAAGCTCGTTGGCGAAGATGGCGAAGGTTGCGAGCTCGGTCATGCCGCCGTCTCCGCCGCCGCCGCGTGGCGGCCGCGCAGGATCGCGACGACATCGTCCCAGCCAAAACCGCGCGATTCCATCAACACGGCCAGATGATAGAGCAAATCGGCCGCCTCCGCCGCGCATTCCTCGACGGTCGAGGCAGCCCCCGCCAAAGCGAGCTCGACGCCCTCTTCGCCAACCTTCTGGGCGATCCGGACCGGGCCTTGTTCGAGCAGGCGCCGCGTATAGCTCTCCTCGCCGCCGCTCTCCGCCCGGGCAGCGACGATGCGGCTGAGCTCGGCGAGCCATCCGGGACCGGCATAAGCGGCGTTGAAGCAGCTGGCCGTCCCCAGGTGACAGGCCGGCCCTTGCGGATAGGCGATGATCAGGAGCGCGTCGCCATCGCAATCCTCATGCGCCGAGCGCAGGCGCAGGACGTTGCCGCTGGTCTCCCCCTTGGTCCACAGCCGCGCCTTCGAGCGGCTCCAGAAGGTGACCAGGCCGCTCGTCAGTGTGTGGGCCAGCGCCTCGCGGTTCATATAAGCGAGCATCAGCACGCGGCCCGACCGCGCGTCCTGCACCGTCGCCGGCAACAGCCCGTCCATCTTCTCCCAGGCCAATCCGTCGAACCCGGATTCGTTCAGCGGCGCATTTCGATCCCGCATGATGCGAGCAACTCCTTCAGGGCCGGGATGGCGACCAGCCGGTCGTGAAAAACGCTGGCGGCGAGCGCGCCGCTGGCGGCGGTGTGGGTGAACAGGTCGCGGAAATGCTCGGCCGCGCCGGCCCCGCCGGAGGCAATGACCGGCACGTCGACCGCCGCGATCACCTCCGCGCTGTGGGCGAGGTCGTAGCCGGTGCGCATCCCGTCCTGCCGCATGCAATTGAGCACGATCTCGCCCGCGCCCCGCGCCGTGGCTTCGCGGACCCAGTCGAGCGTCGAGCGACCGGCGTCGCGCGCGGTTTGCGCGGAGCCGGTATATTGCCGCACGACAAAACCAGCCTCGGTGGCGAGGCTGTCGACGCCAAGCACGACGCACTGCACCCCGAAGTCGCTGGCGATCTCGTCGATCAGCTCCGGCCGTTCCAGCGCCGGCGAGTTGATCGACACCTTGTCCGCCCCGGCGTCCAGGCAGGCCGCGGCCTGGTCGCGCGTGCGGATGCCGCCGGCGACGGTGAAGGGGATGTCGATCACGGTGGCGATGCGGCGCACCCAGGCGAGATCCAGCGACCGCCCCTCCGGGCTCGCGCCGATGTCGTAGAAGACGAGTTCATCCGCACCCTCGTCGCGATAGCGCAGCGCCTGCTCCAGGATGTCACCGGCATCGCGATGGTCGCGAAACTGCACGCCCTTCACGACGCGCCCGTCCTTCACGTCGAGGCAGGGGATGATCCTACGCGACGGCATCGAGCGCCTCCGCAAGGCTGAAGCGCCCGTCCCACAGCGCCTTGCCAACGATCGCGCCGTCGCTGCGCAGGCGGCGCAGGTCGTCGAGGCTCGCGACCCCGCCGGAGGCCTGGATGCGGGTGTTCGGCAGCCGCCGCCCGGCCTCTTCCAGCAGGGCGAAATTGGGACCGGCCAGCATGCCGTCGCGGCCGATATCGGTGAGCAGGATGTGGCGCGCATCAGGAAAGTGCGCCGCCGCGTCCCACAAGGTCTTTGCCGAGGCTTCGGCCCAGCCGGACGTCGCGACCATTGGCGCATCGCCGCTGATCCGAACGTCGAAGGCCAGAGTGATGCGCTTGCCGCCAAATGTGTCGATCAATGCGCGCACCCGCTCCGGTGCGGTCACGGCCAGGCTGCCGATCACGACGCGCGCCACGCCCGCCTCGAGCATCGCTGCAACCTGTTGGTCGGTTCGAAAGCCGCCGCCCACCTGCAATTTCAGTCCGCTGTCGCGCGCGAGGCTGGCGATCAGCTCATGCTGGACCGGTGCGCGCGTCTTCGCGCCATCGAGATCGACGACGTGCGCCCATTCCGCCCCCGCCGCAGCGAAGGCGGCGAGCGCGGCGCCGGGATCGGCGTCGTAGCGTGTGGCTTCGTCGAAGCGGCCCTGGCGCAGGCGCACGACTCGGCCGCCCATCAGGTCCATGGCGGGATAGAGGATCATGACTTGAGCCAGGCCGTCAGGAAGTTCGCGCCAGCCGCCGAAGAGCGTTCGGGATGGAATTGCGCGCCCCAGAAATTGCCGCGCCGGACGATCGCGGGAATGGCGCGGCCATAGTCCGCGGTCGCGCAGGTCGCGGCACCGTCGTCGCAGGCGAAGCTGTGAGCGAAATAAACATAGTCGCCGTCGCTCAGGCCGGTGGCGGGGTCGCTGACCGTCAGCCGGCTCCAGCCCATGTGCGGCACCGGTCGGCCCGGCGCGCGCTCGAGCCGCCGGACTCGTCCGGGGATGATGCCGAGGCCGGGGACATCCCCCTCATCGCTGCCGTCGAACAGCAATTGCATGCCAAGGCAGATGCCGAGCAGAGGCTTGCCCAGTGTCCGCAAGGCCTCGCCCAGGCCGAGCGTGGCAATCCGCGCCATCGCGAAGCCGGCGGCGCCGACTCCGGGCAACACCACCCGCTCGGCGGATGCGATGTCCTGCCGGTCGGACGTGACCTGCACCGACGCTCCGAGCCGTTTCAGCGCAATCGCGACCGACCCCAGATTCCCGCACCCCAAATCCACCAGTGCAACGGTCACAACAGGCCCTTCGTGCTCGGAATGTCGGCGCCATCTTCCAGGCGCAGGGCCTGCCGAAGCGCCCGGCCGAACGCCTTGAAGCAGGCCTCGGTCTTGTGATGATCATTCTCGCCGGAGACTCGGACATGGATCGCCGCGCCAAGGCTGTCGGCGAGCGAGCGGAAGACGTGGCTCGTCATTTCGGTCGGATAGGCGCCGATATGGCTTGCAGCGAATGTGCCCTCGAACCGGCTGCACGGCCGCCCGGAAAGATCGACCAGCACCTGCGCCTCGGCCTCGTCCATCGGCAGAGCGAAGCCGAACCGGCCGATCCCGCGTCGCTCCCCCAGCGCCCGCGCCAGCGCGGTGCCCAACGCGATCGCCGAATCCTCGATGCTGTGATGGCCATCGACGTCGAGATCGCCCTGGCAGGTCAGGATCAAGGAGAAGCCGCCATGCGCCGCAACCTGATCGAGCATGTGATCGTAAAAGGGGATGCCGGTCGCGATCCGGCGGGGCGCCGCATTGTCGAGATCCACGGCGACGGAAATGCTCGTTTCCTTCGTGTCGCGCGCATATTCGGCGCGGCGGGCGGGCGCGGCGTTCACCTTCACCCCGAAGGCGGCGAGCGCCGCGTCATTTTCGGCCGGCGTACCGATCGACAGGCGCACGCCGCCCGGCGCCGCATTCTCGCGAAAGCGGACTCGGATCCCGGCTTGCTCCAGGCGCGTCGCCAATGATGCGGGGTCGGCGACTTCGAGAAACAGATAATTGCCGCCGCCAGTCCTGACCCGACGGGCCAGCGGCGAGGCGGCGATCAGCGCCGCGACCCGCTCGCGCTCCGCCCGGAGCCGCGCGATCCGCGCCTCGTGCACCGCTCGCCGCGCTGGGGCGAGCGCGTTCAAAGCGGCTTCGATCGAGAGGGTGGGGAGCGGGTAGGGGGGCAACACCCGTTGCAGGATCGCGATCAGCGCCGCATTCGCCGCCGCCGCCCCGATCCTGGCCCCGGCAAGGCCGTACGCCTTCGACAGGGTGCGCAACACCACCAGATTCTGCCGCCGCGCGGCTTCGGCGGCGAGCGAGTCCAGGTCGGCAAACTCGATATAGGCTTCGTCGAGCACCAGGATCGTGTCCGGCAGCGCATCGGCGATGCGCAGCACCTGCGCGGGCGGGATGACGTTGCCGGTCGGGTTGTTCGGCGAGCAGAGGAAAGCGAGCTTCAGGCTCGGCTCGGCTCGGGCGGCGGCCAGGAAGGCCTCCACGTCGAGGTCGAATTCCGCATCGAGCCGCGCTTCGACGACGCGCGCCCCCTGCAGCCGAGCGAAATGGGCGTAAGCGGAGAAGGTCGGGGTCGCGACCAGCACAGCATCGTCCGCGGCGCGGCAAAAGGCCCTGACCAGCAGGTCGATCGCATCGTCGGCGCCGCGAGTGATGACCAGTTCGTCCGGGCGGACGCCATAGAGGCTGGCCATTGCCTGCCGGAGCCGCGCCGGTTGGGGCTCGGGATAGCGGTTGATGCCGGCGGCTAGGGCAGAACCGTCCAGTGGCGCGAACGGATTTTCGTTGGCGTCGAGGCTGATCACGTCGGCGAGGCCCGCAGTTGCGCGGATGCCGAGATCGAACGGGGGTAAAGCGAGGACTTCCGGCCGGGCCAGACGCTGCGCGAGACTGGTCATGCCGGCCTCCCCTCGGCCCGCGCCTCGGCGGCGCGGGCATGCGCTTCCAGCCCTTCGAGCCGCGCCAGCCGGGCAGCGGGTCCGGCCAGCGCCGCCGCCGCTTCGGCGGTGACCGATTGGGCCGTCATCGCTTTCATGAAGCTGTGCACGGAAATGCCGCTCCATGCGCGCGCGGCGCCGTCCGTCGGCAGGACGTGGCTGGAGCCGGCGAGATAGTCGCCGAACGTCTCGGCCGCCGCCCGGCCGACGAAGACGGCGCCGGCATTGCGGACGCGGTCGAGCAGCGTCTCGGCGTCGCGAACGGCCAGCGCCAGATGCTCGGGCGCGTAAGCATTGGCGATCTCCACCGCCTGGCCGAGATCGGAGGCGAGGATGACTCGGGCGTTGCGCAACGCCTCGCGAGCGCAGTCGGCGCGGGGCAGGCGCGCGACCTGGATGCCCACCTCACGCGCAACCGCCGCCGCCAGCGAAAGCGAGTCGGTCACCAGCAGCACCTGCGCCGTCGGGTCGTGCTCGGCCTGGCTGAGCAGATCGGCCGCGACCGTCGCGGCATTGGCCCCGCCGTCCGCGATTACCATCAGCTCGCTGGGTCCGGCCGGCAGGTCGATCGCCGGGCCGCCGGGCAGGCCCGCGACGAGCGCTTTGGCCTCCGTCACCCAGCCATTGCCCGGGCCGCAAATCTTGTCGACCGGGCCGATCTCGCCGGCGCCGAAGGCCAAAGCCGCGACCGCCTGCGCGCCGCCGACCGTCCAGATCGCCTCGACCCCGCATGTCTCCGCCGCGAGGGCGAGGGCAGGGTCGAGTCCGCCATCGGGCCGCGGCGGCGTGACGACAATGAGGTCGCGCACGCCCGCCGCCCGCGCCGGCAATGCGAGCATCAGCAGGGTCGAAAAAAGCGGCGCCGCGCCGCCCGGAACATACAAGCCCACCCGGTCGATCGGCCGCCACAGCTTGCGCACGACGAGGCCGGGGAAGGTCTCGATCTCGACATCCGCGGGCCGGCTGTTTTCGTGGAATAGGGCGATATTGCGCGCCGCCAGTTCGATCGCGGCCACATCCTCCGGCGCCAGCCTGGCCCGGGCACGGGCAGCGGCGGGCGCGACCGGCTCGAGCATCGGCAGCGCCTTGTCGATGCGCTGCGCCTCGTCCGCGAGCGCGGCCCAGCCGCCGTCGCGCACCCGCTCGACAATCGCCCGCACCGCCTCGCGCAAGCCGCTTTCGCTGCGCTGTTCCGGCCGGGCGAGCGCCCGCTCCCGCGCCGCGGCATCCAGCTCGCTCCACATCAGGGTCTTCACAGCATCATCTTTTCGATCGGGAGGACGAGGATCGCCGAGGCGCCGGTGGCCTTCAGCTTCTGGAGGGTCTCCCAGAAGACCGATTCCTGGCACACGGCGTGGACCGCGAACTGGCCGGGCCGCTGGTGCAGCGGCAGGATGGTCGGCGCCCCCGCACCGGGCAGCAAGGCGGTGATCGCCGAGAGCGCCTCGCCGGGCGCATTCAGCATGATATATTTGGATTCCTTGGTCGCCAGCACGCCATCGATCCGGCTGAGCAGGCCGGCGACCAGTTCCTGCTGGCTGGCGGGGACCGGCTTGCGGGTGCGCACCAGCACCGCTTCGCTTTCGAGCACGGTCTCGACCGCGCGCAGGCCGTTCGCATCCAGGGTGGCGCCGGTTGAGACGAGGTCGCAGATGAAGGGGGCGATCTGCAGCCGTGGCGCGAGTTCCACCGCGCCATTCATCTTCACCACCGTGGCGGCAAGCTGGCGGTCGTCCAGGAAGCGTTGCACGATGCGCGGATAGGAGGTGGCGATCCGCGCCCCGGCGAGCGAGGCGATGCCGTCCCAGCGCGCCTCCCGCGGCGCCGCGAGCTTCAGGGTGCAGCGCCCGAAACCCAATTGCGCGACCGTCTTGCAGCGTGCCCCGTCCTCGCCCAGCTCGAATTCGCGCAGGACGTTGCCGCCGACGATGCCGAGTTCGCAGACGCCATCCGCGACGAAGGTCGGGATGTCGTCGTCGCGCACGAACATCAGGTCCGCCGGGAAATTCTCGACCCGCGCGGTCAGCTCGTTCTTGCCGCTCTGGACCCTAAGGCCAGTGTCGCGCAGCAGGCTTCGGCTCAGCTCCGCAAGCCGGCCGGATTTCTGGATGGCGATGTGCAGGCGCGGCGGATCAGCGAGCATCGGGGCGCTCCAGCGCGTCGAGTGCGCGGCGATAGCCGTGATGCGGCTCCTGGCGGAGGAAGCGCGCGACCCGGACGACCGTGGTCGTGCTCACCCCGGTCGCTTCCTGGATCTCGCGGTAGGACAATTCGTTGCGGTCGAGCAGCCGTGCCACGTGCCAGCGTTCGGCGAGCGTTCGGATCTCCGCCGGCGTGCACAGATCGACCAGCAGCAGCCGCATGTCGGCCACGGATTGGGGCGACAGCAAAGCTGCGCACAGATCGTCGGTGAGCGCTCCCGAATCGCGAGTCGGCACCAGCTTCGGCAAAGGGTCGGACATGGCTCTTGTTCCAACGTGCTAATACACTAGAACGGCGCAGCTAGAGCCCGCTTGGGCTAAGATCAAGCCCCCGCACGAAAATTTTGCGGCTTGACGGCATGGGCCATCGGCCAGCTACAATAAGGGCATGTCCAATGGTCCCGCCTCGATGACGCTTGTCGCCGCTTGCCCGGCCCCGTCGTCTTGCGCGCTCGCCTGGCATTGGTGGTGGTGGAGTGATTCCTCCCGGGCGGCCTTGCTCGAGCGATGGTGAACGCGGCTCCACGAGACCGCTGAACCACCCGCCCAAGCCCGCCCTACCGGCGGGCATTTTTGTGTCCGCGCGGCAGAGGCGACGCCAATTGCAAGGACACCCGAATGTACATGTCATCGACGCTCGACGCCGGCCTCCGGCGCGCCGACGCTCCCACCGCCGCCGGCCTGCTGGCCGCGCTCTGCTCCGGCCACACGCTCGACGCGGATGAGAGCGAATTGCTGTTCCGCTCGCTGGTCGCCGGCGAACTGGACGAGACGCAGATCGCCGCCCTGCTCATCGCCCTGAAGGTGAAGGGGGAAACGAGCGAGGAGCTGGTCGGCGCCGCCCGCGCGCTGCGGTCCGCGGCCTTGCCCTTCGATCGGCCGGACTATCTGTTCGCCGACAGCTGCGGCACCGGCGGGGACGGGGCGGGGACGATCAACCTGTCCACCGCCGTGGCCTTCGTTGCGGCCGCCTGCGGGCTGCCGGTGGCGAAGCATGGCAATCGTTCGGTCACCTCTCGCTGCGGCTCGGCGGACGTGCTCGAGGCGCTCGGCGTGCGCCTCGATCCGCCGCCTTCGGTGTCGCGCCGGGCGCTCGACGAGATCGGCATCTGCTTCCTGTTCGCGCCGCAATATCACCCCGGGCTTCGCCATGCCGGGCCGGTGCGTCGAGCGCTCAAGGTACGCACCGTGATGAACATGCTCGGCCCCTGCGTGAACCCGGCCAGCCCGGACGTGCAGTTGCTCGGGGTGGCGGATGCCTCCTTGCTCGAGCCGGTCGCGGCGACCCTCCTCGGCCTTGGCGTACCCCGCGCTTTGGTGGTTCACGGGGCCGGGCTGGACGAGATCGCGCCGCAGGGCGAGACCGAGGCCGTCCGGATCTGCGATGGCGAGACCAGCTTCCTGACGCTCAGCCCCGAACAAGCAGGGATCGCACCGGCACCGCTGCAGGCGCTCGCCGGCGGCGGACCGGCCGAGAATGCGGTGCGGCTGCTGGCGCTGCTGCAGGGCAGGGGCTCGGCCGAGGACGCGGCGGCGGTGGCGATCAATGCCGGGGCCCTGCTGATGACGGCTGGCCTGGCGGTGGATTTGCGGGAAGGGGCCGATCTGTCGCTGCAGGCGCTGGCCTCGGGAGAGCCCGCCCGGCGACTGCAGGGGCTGATCGAGATCAGCAATGGTTGAGCCGTCCGGCCTGCTTGGCGAGATCGTGGCGCGCAAGCGCCGGGATGTTGCCGCCCGTCTCGGCGGCACGACGCTCGACGAACTGATGGCGCGTGCGAGCCCCAGCCGTCAGAGCCTGGCGGCGTGCCTCGCGAGGCCCGGGGCCCGCTTCATCATGGAGGTCAAGCGCGCTTCGCCATCCGAAGGTCGGCTCCGCGTCAGGACGGATCCGGCGGAAATCGCCCGCGCCTACCAAAGCGCGGCGGACGCGGTGAGCGTGCTGGTCGACGAGCCCTATTTCGGTGGGTCCTATCGCGATCTGGCGGCGGTTCGGGCGGCCTTCGACGGCCCGATCCTCGCCAAGGATTTCGTCGTCGATCCCCGCCAGGTCGCCGAAGCCCGGTTGCACGGCGCGGACGCGGTGCTGGTCATGCTTTCCGTGCTGGACGACGATGAGGCTCGCACGGTGATCGCGGCCGCCGCAAAGCTGGGCATGGAAGTGCTTGTCGAGGCGCATGACGAGGTGGAGGTGCGCCGCGCCGTCGCGCTCGACGCGCCGGTCATCGGCATCAACAATCGCGATTTGGCCAGCCTGCGGGTCGATCTGGTGGTGACCGAGCGGCTCGCTCATCTGGTGCCGTCCGACCGCCTGCTCGTCAGCGAATCCGGCATCACCGATCGCGCCGATGTCGAGCGCCTGGCGCCGCGTGTCGACGCCTTTCTTGTCGGCTCCGCGCTGATGAAGGCCCAGGCACCCGCGCAGGCGGGACGCACGCTCGCCTTCGGCCGGGTCAAATTGTGCGGTCTCACCTCTGCCGAGGACATGGCGGCCGCGATCGCGGTGGGCGGGACCCATGTTGGCTTGATCTTCGTGCCGGATTCGCCGCGGCTGATCGGGCTCGAGCCGGCCCTGCCGCTGGTGGAATCGGCGCGCCGGGCGGGGGTGATTCCGGTCGGCGTCTTCCGCAATGCCGAAATGCTTGAGGTCGCGCGCGCCGCCATCGATCTCGACCTGGGCGCCGTCCAGCTCCACGGCGATGAGGATCGCGCCTATCTCCGCCGCCTGCGCCGGCTGCTGCCGGATGATGTGGAGATCTGGGCCGCCTGCGGGGTCGGCGCGGCGCTGACGGAGCGCGCCGGCGCGGACCGGCTGCTGTTCGACACCGCGGTCGACGGGCGCAGCGGCGGCACCGGGCGCAGCTTCGACTGGGCGCTGCTGGACGGCCATGCCGATCTGCCCCGTTCGCTGGTGGCCGGAGGTCTCAACCCCGACAACATCCGCGCCGCCGCGAAGCTCGGCGCCTTCGCGCTCGACGTCGGTTCGGGCGTGGAGGCCGCGCCCGGGCGCAAGGATCCCGCCAAACTCGCCGCGCTCTTCGCAGCCCTTCGGCCCACTTCGAGACGAGAAACCCTATGCGTCTGACTGGCCGGTTCGGCGCCTATGGCGGCGCCTATGTGCCCGAAATCCTGATGCCCGCGCTGGAGCAATTGGAAGCCGCTTTCCTCGATTCCCGCGAGGACGAGGCCTTCGCGGCCGAGTTGGGATCGCTGCTCGCCACTTATGCCGGGCGGCCGACGCCGCTCACCCTGTGCCGGAACCTCTCGACCGCTCACGCCCGAATCTATCTGAAGCGCGAGGATCTGCTGCACGGCGGCGCGCACAAGACCAACCAGGTGCTCGGCCAGGCGATGCTCGCCCGACGCATGGGCAAGACCCGCCTGATCGCGGAGACCGGCGCCGGCCAGCACGGCGTTGCGACCGCGCTCGCCGGCGCGCTGTTCGGCCTGCAGACCTGCATCTACATGGGCGCGCACGACGTCGAGCGGCAGAAGCTCAACGTCTTCCGGATGCAGTTGATGGGGGCGCAGGTCGTGCCGGTCGAAAGCGGCCAGCGCGGCCTGAAGGACGCGATCAACGAGGCGTTGCGCGATTGGACCGCGAGCTTCGAGCATACCCATTATCTGCTCGGCACGGTCGCCGGCCCGCATCCTTTCCCGCTGATCGTGCGCGAATATCAGCGCGTGATCGGCCGGGAGGCGCGCGCCCAGCTGATCGCCGCCGAAGGCCGGTTGCCGGACGCGGCGATCGCGGCGGTCGGCGGCGGTTCCAATGCGATCGGCCTGTTCGCCGATTTCATCGACGACGAGAGCGTCCGCCTGATCGGCGCTGAAGCGGCCGGCAAGGGGCTGGACGGCTCCGAGCATGGCGCGACCCTGTTGCGCGGCCGGCCGGGCATCCTCCACGGTTCGGAAACCTATGTGCTGCAGGACGAACATGGCCAGATCAGCGAGAGCTGGTCGGTATCGGCCGGGCTCGATTACCCCGCCGTCGGCCCGGAACATGCGCACCTCAAGGATAGTGGCCGCGCCGAATATGTCGGCGTCACCGATGCCGAGGCGCTGGCTGCCTTCGCCCGCCTGGCCCGCGCAGAAGGCATTATCTGCGCCTTCGAATCCGCCCACGCTCTGGCCCATGCCCTGAAGCTGGCCGAGGCGGCGGAGGAGGAAACCATCCTCCTCGTCAACCTCTCCGGGCGCGGCGACAAGGATATGGAACAGGCGCAGCGCCTGCTGGGGAGCCTCGTATGACCGGCCGCTACGCTGCCATGTTCGATCGCCTGAACGCTCGGCGGGAAGCGGCATTCGGCGCCTTCGTCATGCTCGGCGATCCCGACCTTGAGACAAGCGCGCGCATTCTTGAGCTGCTGGTCGAGAACGGGGCCGACATGCTCGAACTGGGCATCCCTTTCTCCGACCCCGTGGCCGATGGCCCCATCATCCAGGCTGCGGCGGAGCGGGCGCTGCGCCAGGGCGTGACTCCGGCCGATTGCTTTCGGCTGTTGGCTGGCTTCCGGGAGCGCCATCCCGACGTGCCGGTCGGCGTGCTGACCTATGCGAACATCGTGCTGGCGCCGGGGCGGGACGCTTTCTACCGCGCCGCCGCGCACGCCGGCGTGGACAGCGTGCTCGTCGCCGATTTGCCCGCGCTCGAGGCCGTGCCCTTCGCCGCGTCCGCCCTCGCGGCGGGGATAGAGCCGGTGCTGATCGCGGCGCCGAACACGCCCTGCCCGGCGCTCGAGCGGATCGCCGCCCTTGGCCGCGGCTACACTTATTGCGTCGCGCGGAGCGGCGTTACGGGCACGGAGCGCGGCGCTGAACTCCAGCACGACGCGCTCTTCGACAGCCTCGCCGCGCTCGGCGCCCCGCCGCCGGTGCTCGGCTTCGGCATTTCGTCGCCCGACCATGTCCGCCAGGCGGTCCGGGCCGGGGCCGCCGGGGTGATTTGCGGCTCTGCGCTCGTGACCTTGGTCGAACAGGCGCGCTTCGAGGAACTGAAGACCAGCATGCGCCGGTTGAAGGCGGCGACGAGCCTGGATGCCTCGGGAGAGGATTGAGCGAGCGAGGGGGATTGCGTTCGGTACGCTGGAAAAGTCCAACGATTACAGCGTGGTGACCCCTACGAGAATCGAACTCGTGTTTTCGCCGTGAGTGCGGAAACTGGCGGAAAACTGCGATAGTTACCCATTTTTGCGATCGAAAAGCTGCAATGCGTTGCAATAGGGTGCACGCGGCGTGGGTAACTGATCCACCCGCCCAACCTGCAATTTCTACGTCATGGGGACTATCACACATGCACCGGGCGGTCGCATTCGCAGCGCCGCGTTTCGACTTGAACGCGAAGGAGCTTCCCGGGCTTATCGTGACCAACATCGACCGCGCCTCGCACCTCATGACAGACGAGCGCAAGGTCGCGATCGCTGCCTGAATCGGCGGAGGCGCCTCACCAGACTGGCGAGCCACGCAAGAGGTGGACTCGCTGGCGGTCGCCGCGCATCATTCTCTCATGAATGAAACAACCCAAGAACGCGCGCAACGGGAAGCCGCTGCCGCTATTCAATATGCTCACCAGATGACCGAAATCGTCTGTCTTCTGGTCGCCGATATGCAGCAAGCGCGAGCGTTGCGACCGTCAACCAAGGGAGAAATCCTTCGTGTCCTTCGCGAAGGATTTGACCCTCAGCGCTCGCAATCGGCCCTCGAGCGGCTTGCCGAGCGCATGCGGATAACTACGCCTTTAGAGCGCGAGGAGAAGAGGGAAACTCCGAAGGATCGGAGCTAACCTTGCTTGTGCCTACCCTGCGCTTTCTCGGTCTTTTGCGACTTGTGCGGCGTCGCCAGCATCCGCTTTCGAGCCGCCTCGCGGCAGGCTACGGTGTCTCTTAGGAGTAGGTTTCGCAACCCATGGGCGACGAAGATATTGATCTAGCCAACACTGAGCAACAGGAAGCGTTCGAGCGCACCGCGAAGCTGGTGGGCGCTTCCATCATGGCGTTCTCACATGTCGAGCATAGCGTCGAGGCCACGGCATACACACTTCTGACTCTGTTCGGCCTCCACCCCAACCAAGCCGAGGTGGTGAATCTCAACGTCAAGATGCGCGAGAACGCGCCCATCGCCCTAGCGCTCGCCCATCAAGCCCGCGTTGAAAAGGGAACCCTAGAGCGCTTGGAAAGGAGCCTGGCCACCGCGACCAGCAGCTTGCGCAACCGCAGAAACCGGATAGCCCACGACAGCTGGCGAATGTCTGAGGCGGGTATGACAAAACGCAATACGTCTGGCACCAAGGTTGCCAAACAGCCAGTGCAGCTCATCATTCCTCAGTATGAGCCGGTAAATGTAGACGAAATAGTCTCTTTCATCCGAGACTGTGAGGCAGTGATAGAGAGTCTGGGGGAAGTCAGACTCGCCCTTATTGATCAGCTGGGCTCAGAATATCTTCGAGCAGGGATCGGATTGCCGCCTCGTCCGACAACAGTCTGGAGTCGTCTTCTCCGACTAGTCGGCTTAAAGCGAGAGCCCCACGTCTCCACATTGTCTCGATAATCTTAATGAGTTGAATATCGGCTCTGTCCCTGGTGAATCTAGCCCCGTCGCACTAATGCGCCAGAAAGACTATGGTAACTGCCCATTACAATAGGCTCTGCCATCTATGTAAATAGCTGATTATAGGACCAGGTATCTGTTGATTACGCTTTCGGCCACCTCTTAGTAGGTCAGGTGCAGAAAGAACCGATCACCGCCCCTGTCCCTCGCCTCCTCCGCCAAGAGCTTGCGGCAGCCTATCTCGGACTGAGCTCTCGCAGCTTCGAAAGAATGTGGCGCGCGAATGCGCTTCCCCCACCGCATCGATTTGGCCGTCGCCTGGTGTGGGACAGGTTGCTTCTCGATGCCTACGTCGACGTGCTGTCAGGCATTAATGCGCCCCCGACTGCACCGCCTCCCAAGCGCCCTTTTGCTCGCCCCCGTTGACGTCGCCTTCTCGTCCTGAAAGGGCGACGTCGATGCGGACGTCATCCAAGCGGTTCCTGAAAATCGCGGAAAACCGCCAGTTCTGAAGAGCGCTGCGGGCGGGCCGACCGAACGGTTACCCACGGCACGCTGGGTAACTATCCATTTGAGCGCACTGAGCACTCAAAGTTACCCACGCTTTTTGTGAGGGAATGTCGAGAACTATCCAAAAAAGTCGTTTTAAAACAACGACTTATAAGGATGGTGACCCCTACGAGAATCGAACTCGTGTTTTCGCCGTGAGAGGGCGACGTCCTGACCGCTAGACGAAGGGGCCGCATGAAGCGCGAGGGCGGCATATAAGCGGGGCCGCGCGGGCGTCAAGCCGAGGCTTGGGAGCGGGCTCGGCTCAGCTCTGCGGAATGCCGAGCTCCCCGGCGGCGGCGCGAAGCCGCTGCTGGACGGCATTATCGTCGGAGAAAGCGCTAAGGCCCGAGCGCAAAGCCTCGGCCGCGCCTTGCGTCTCGCCGCGCACGGTGCGCGAGCGCATCAGCATGATCCAGCCATTCTCGTCGCGCGGATTCTGGGCGAGGCGCGCGGCGAGGCGATCGACCATGCCCCTGGCCATATCCTCCTGCTCTGACGGCGGCAGGCTGCGGGCGGCGTCCAGTTGCTGCTGGGTCGGGCCCGGAATGCCGGCGGTGGCGACCGACTGGCGCGGCGCCGGCAGGCGGCCGGCGATGTCGATATTGTTGGTGCGCGCGATCTTCTCGACCGCGTCGCGGACCTGCGCTTCCCAGCTGCTGCCGGCCGGCGCGTCGTTTATCAGGGCGATCAGCTCGTCGAGCGCTTCGCGATGCTGGCCGCGCGTGTCCTTCAGGATGGCGAGGTAATAACGCGGCGCCGGATGATCGCGGCGGAATTCCAGCGCCCGGCGGAACAGCGCCTCGGCCTCGCGGTCGGCATTCTCGCCGCCGATCACCAGGATCATCTCGCCATAGCTGGAGATATAGTCTGGATTGTTCGGCTGCAGCTGCATCGCCCGCTGATAGGAATCGCGCGCCTCGTCGAACCGGCCGATGCGCTGCAGGGTCAGGCCGAGCATGTGCCAGGCGCGGTGATTGTCGGGATC
This sequence comes from Pseudomonadota bacterium, assembly GCA_023424095.1. Taxonomy (GTDB): domain Bacteria; phylum Pseudomonadota; class Alphaproteobacteria; order Sphingomonadales; family Sphingomonadaceae; genus Allosphingosinicella. Next base: position 28,539 of record JAFAEG010000093.1, read on the forward strand.
CTGGGCCAGCCCTTCGCGCATCGCGGCGATCGCGGCGGCGGGATCGGGGGCCGCATTCGGACTGGTCGCTGGTCCGGCCGCGTTCGTCGCAGCCGTCTCGCCGCCGCGGGTCAGCGAAAAGATGATTGCCCCGGCCGCCAGCACGGCGGCGAGGACGAGGGCGAAGGTGGCCGGTGGGATGCGGCGCGGTGCGATCGGTTTTTCGGCCATTTCCGCCAGTTTTTCCCGGCATCAGAAGCCACGTCAAGTCTGGCGGAGGCTGGATTTGCTGGCTAGAGTGACGAGAATTGGCCGCAGTCCTTCAACGGGGGAAGGGGACGGGTGACGAAGGTCTACAAGATCGCCATCGTCGGATCGGGGCCCGCCGGCCTCAGTGCTGCGGCGCGCGCGGCCCAGCTCGGCCTCGATCACGTCCTGCTGGAGAAGACCGACCACCTCTCCGACACGATCTACAAATACCAGAAGGGCAAGCACGTGATGGCGACCCCGTCGCAGCTCGTGCTGCGGTCGGATTGCGATTTCGAGGCGGGCAAGCGCGAGACGGTGCTCGGCACCTGGGACCGGCAGGCGGCCGAGCAGGGCGTGAACGTCCTGTATGAGGCAGAAGTGACGTCGATCGCGGGGACCGGCCCGGCGATCGAAGGCTCGATCCAGAAGATCGTGACCCGGGGCCGTGACGGCAGCGAAAGCGTGAAAGAGATTCAGCGCCACGCCCCGCCCTATCGCATCACCTTGTCCGACGGCCGCACCATCGACGCGGAGAATGTGGTTCTCGCGATCGGGACGCAGGGCAATCCGAACCTGATGCGCTGCCCGGGCGGCGATCTGCCGCACGTCACTTACCAGCTCGATGATCCCTATGCGATCAATGACGAGCATATCGTCGTTGTCGGCACCGGCGACGCGGGAATCGAGAATGCCCGCGGCCTGGCCGAGGATCCGGCGCAGGGCAATGTCGTCACCGTGCTCAACCGCGCCGCCCGGTCGGTGAACGTGCGCGAGAGTTTCGCCACCGCCAAGGAGCCCAACGCGCTGGCGCTGATCGCAGACGATGCGGAGGGCAAGCTCACCATCCGCTACGAGACCGAGACGAAGCTGATCGAGCCGGGCTGGATCACGCTCACCACCCGCGACGGCGAGGAGCGAATCCGCTGCGACCGGATCATCGCCCGGATCGGCTCGGCGCCGCCGCGCGCCTTCGTCGAGAATTGCGGCGTCGCCTTCGCCAGCCAGGACCGGCTCGCTTTCCCGCAATTGTCGCCGGTGTTCGAAACGACCGCGCCCGGCATCTTCGTGATCGGCGCGCTGGCCGGCTATCCGCTGATCAAGCATTGCATGAATCAGGGCTATGACGTCGTCGAGTTCATCAACGGCAATACCAGCCTGAAGCCCGCCGACGAGCCGATCCTGGAGAAGAAGTTCGCGGGGCTCCCGGGCCGCCGCGATGTCGCCGAATGGCTCGAATTCCTGCGCGCGAACGTGTCGATCCTGGAAGGCGTGTCGCCGCTGCAGATGCGCGAGTTCATGCTGGAATCCAGCGTCGCTTATCATCCGGCGGGCGAGACGATCTTCCAGCGCAACGATCCGGGTTCCTCCTTGTTCGGGATCGCACAAGGATCTGTGCTGGTCGAGATCGACCCGAATGACAGCGACAAGGTCGTGCCGATCGGACATGGCTCGATCTTCGGCGAGGTCGGCCTGATTTCCGGGCGGCGGCGCGGTGCGACGATCCGTGCGGGCGAAGATGCGATCGTGGTCGAAATTCCGCGCCTCGCCGCGCTGAAGCTGATGTCGCAGGTGCCGGCGGCGAAGCGGGCGATCACCGCCATTTCGATCGAGCGGCAATTGCTGCAGATGTTTGGCGCGGGCCTGACTTCGCAGGACGTCGCCGCGGTGATCGAAACCGCGAAGATCGAAGGGGTCAAAGCGGGCGAAGCGGTGATCCGCGAGGGCGATGACGGCAACGACATCTTCGTCATCCGCCAGGGCTCGATGGTCGTCGAGAAGAATGTCGGCGGCAAGCCGGTCTTCCTGTCCTACCTTCCGGCCGGCTCCTATGTCGGCGAGATGGCCTTGCTCGATGACGGCCGCCGCGCCGCAACGGTGCGCGCGGCGATCAAATCGGAAGTGATCCGGCTGGACGGCGAGCGCATGCGCGGCCTGCTGGCGGAGCGACCGGCCCTCGCCGCCAGTTTCGAAGCGAAGATGAGCGAGCGGCGCCGGGTCAACAGCTTCATCGAGGCCAAGGCCGAGAGCTTCGGCTCGATCGTCGACATGTATTCCTCGGTCGCGAAGTTCCTGGTCGAAGGCGGCATCGGCGAGGCGACCGACGTGCTGCTGATCGACGAGAAATTGTGCGTCGGCTGCGACAATTGCGAGAAGGCCTGCGCCGACAGCCATGACGGCCTGAGCCGCCTCAACCGCGAGGCCGGCAAGACCTTCGCGCACCTCCACGTGCCGACCTCGTGCCGGCATTGCGAGCATCCGCATTGCATGGCCGATTGCCCGCCCAACGCGATTCACCGCGGCCCGGACGGCGAAGTCTATATCGACGACACCTGCATCGGCTGCGGCAATTGCCAGCGCAATTGCCCCTATGGCGTGATCCGCATGGACAAGGTGCCGCCGAAGAAGCCGGGCCTGCTGCAATGGCTGTTCTTCGGCCGGGGCCCCGGCCCGGGCGAGCCGGACAAACAATGGGTGTATGACCGGGTCAGCCCGGAAACGCCGAAGAAGGCGATCAAGTGCGACATGTGCAGCGGCATCAAGGGTGGCCCAGCCTGCGTGCGCGCCTGCCCGACGGGCGCCGCGATCCGCGTCGCGCCCGAGGAGTTCCTGACAGTTGCGAGGCTCGGCGAGTGATGCAAAGGTCGCATCAGGGGGACGCGAGCTAGATGGCGACGCGGGGGGCAAGACAGATCGAACGGGTGCGCGCTTCCGCGCATGAGGGCTTTCTGCGCCACCGCAATTATCTGTGGCTGAAGATCGCCACCTTTATCTCGATCCTGTTCATCACCGGCTACGCGCTGATCGACGTGACGCCGCGTCACAATGGCGGCAGCTGGTATGGCTATACGCTCGGCACGATCGGCGCGCTGCTGATCCTGTGGCTGACCATGCTCGGCCTCAGGAAGCGGGCGATGACTCGCGGCCGCTGGTCGCTGAAGGCCTGGACCAGCGCCCACGTCTATCTCGGCCTGTCGCTGCTGGTGATCGGGACTCTGCACACCGGCTTCCAGTTCGGCTGGAACGTCCACACTTTGGCTTATGCCCTGATGGTGCTCGTGATCCTGTCCGGCATTTACGGCATCGTCGTCTATGCGACCCTGCCGGACGCGCTCAGCGACAATCGTTCGTCGATGACCAAGGCGCAGATGATCGATGCGATCACGAAGCTGGACCGCCAGTTGCAGATCGCCGCCCAGCCGCTGTCGCATGACGACACCGCGATCGTCAGCGGCTCGCTCGCCGAAGACCCGTTCCGCGCCGGCATCCTGCGCCGCCTGTCGGGCAGTGACCGGGGCTGCCGCAATGCGAAGGCGCTGCGCGACCTGAAGCCGCGGCTGGCCACGGCGGACGAGGCGGACGAAGACACGCTGCAGGCGGTCGTGCAGCTGATGGACCGCAAGGCGGCGGCCCTGCAGCGCATTCGCAGCGCCATGCGGATCCGCGCCATGCTCGAAGTGTGGCTCTACGTGCACGTGCCGATCACCTTCGCGTTGATCGCCGCGCTGAGCACCCACATCATCTCTGTCTTCTTCTACTGGTGAGGCGGAGATGACCTTCAAGCTCAACCAGAAATCCGTCAGCGCCGAAGGCCGCGAAATCAAGCGCGAGCGGGTGGTGGAGGGCGAGCGGCTGAGCATCGGCCGGGCGCCGGGCAACGATGTCCACCTGACCGACCTGGCGGTGGCGCTCAGCCACGCGATCGTCCAGCGGGTCGGGCCGCTGCGCCTGTCGGTGCAGGCGGAAGAAGGGCTCGGCGTCGAGCTGAACGGCCGCAAGGTCACCTCGGGTTTCATCGATCTCGCCGGCGGCGGCGAGGTGCGGATCGCGAGCCATTTGCTGCGTTTCCTGCCGACGGCGGCGGATGCCGAAGAGATCGAGGTCGATGTCGAGCGGGTCGGCGAAAGCGCCGCCGACGAGATGGACCGGGTCGACGTCCGCCGCTTCTCGGTCGGCTCGGTGCTGCCGAGCAAACGGATCAGCGCCTATGTGCTGATCGCCCTCGTGCTGGGCATTTTCCTGGCCTGGCCGATCTGGGTCTACAGCCAGCGCGAGCCGGTGGACGCGCAGGCGGTCCTGGCCGCGCAGCGCAAGGAAGACGGCAGCGGCATGGCGGCGCCGCAGAAAGCCAGCTTCTCGCCGGACTCGATGTGGAGCACCGGCGCTCTGAGCCAGGTCCATCACGGCCTCGAGCAGCAATGTTCGGCCTGCCACGTCAACGCCTTCGAGCCGGTGCAGGACAGTGCCTGCGCCGCCTGCCACACCAATGTGCACAATCATGGCGACACCAGCCGCCCGCCGGCCGAGGCCTTCTCGCGCTACCGCGCGTCCTTCCCGGTGCTGACCGGCTGGGCGAAGGTGGAGCGGACGGTGGCCGACGCGTTCGGCAAGAGCGCCGGACGCTGCGTCGATTGCCACACCGAACATGAAGGCCCGCAAGCGATGCCGGTCACGGCGCAGCGTTTCTGCGCGGATTGCCACACCGATCTCAATGCGCGCCTGCCCGATACGCGGATCGCCAATGCGTCGGATTTCGGCCGCGCCCATCCCGAGTTCAGCCCGCTGGTGCTGCTCGACTGGAATGGCGAGCAGCCCCAGCTGCAGCGCGTCTCGCTCGACCGCAATCCAAGCGAGAACAGCAATCTGAAATTCCCGCACGACCTCCATCTGAATCCGGGCGGCGCGGCGACACAGATGACCCGGCGGCTTTCCGGTCGCTACGAGGGCCGGCAGCAGCTGAGCTGTTCGGACTGCCACACGCCGACGCCGGATGGGGCCCGCTATCAGCCGGTGAACATGCAGGAGGATTGTTCCGCCTGTCATACCCTCGCCTTCGATGAGCAGAACGGCCTGTATCGCACTCTGCGGCACGGCTCGCCGGAGCAGGTGATCGCGGACCTGCGCGAATATTATCGCGGCCGTGGCCCGGCACGCCCGGCGGAACTCGGCACGACGACGCGGCGCCGGCCCGGCGACATCGGCCAGGTCCGCACGGCGCTGCAATATGCCCGGGCGCGGGCCGGGGCCGGGGCGGCGGCGAACAATGCTATCGCCGCCGTGTTCCGCGAGGGCGGGGCCTGCGCCGACTGCCACACCATCGATCAGCGCGGACCGCTCGACTTCCACGTCCGCCCGGTCGGCTTCCCGAACCGCTATCTGCTGCACGGCTGGTTCGATCACCGCGCGCATGTGAACGTGACGCTGCAGGGCACGACCATGTCGGGCGACCAGGCCTGCCTGACCTGCCACGTCGCGACCGAATCGAACCAGGCGTCGAACCTGCTGATCCCCGGCCTGGAAAGCTGCCAGCGCTGCCATGTCGGCGAGAATTCGAACCAGCAGGTGATCGGCCAGCGCGTCGAATCCAGCTGCGCGATGTGCCACGATTATCACATGGACGAGGGGGTGCCGGCGATGATCCTGCGACAGAGGGTGCGCGGCAACAGGTGGGAATCGACCACCATTCCGGTCGCGCAGCAGGGAGCGAGCCCGCCCCGTGCGCGCTGACGGAGCCTCCGCCGCCGATCCGATCGTGCGCCGCACAATTCCCGGCCAGATCGGCTTCGACAAAGGCGTGATGAGCAATCCGGAGCTGGAACGGGCCGGCGAGGAAGCGATCGCGCGGGCGATGACCCTGATCCAGTCCCGCCACGAAAGCGGGCGCGTGCCCGACCACATGTATTACCACAATTGGGCGCATACGGCGGGCGTGATCGAGCGCGCGCAGGCGCTCGGCGTGGCGATGGGGATGAGCGAGCGGCATCTGCTGCTGACCACCATCGCCGCGGCCTATCACGACGTGGTGCAGCGCTGGGTCTCGGTCGAGCATGAGGGCGGCGTGGTGCTGCGCCAGCGGCTCGCCGGCCGCGACGAGGTCGCCAGCGCGCAGGAAGCGGTCGAGGCGATGCAGATGTTCGGCGTGCCCTTCACGCCGGAAGAGCGCGGCATCGTCGCCTCCGCGATCATCGCCACCATTCCCGGCTGGGACGGCGACGCGAACACGGTGTCGCAGCCCTTCCTGGTCTCGCACCCGGTCGTCGCCGCGGTGGCGATTGCGGACCTCGGCGCGTCGGGCATGGATTCGGCCATGTATTTCCGCGACGGCCCGGCCTTGTTCGCGGAAGAGAATCTGGACCTGATGCAATGCGTGATGAGCGTCCGGAGCGCGTCGGAAATCCCGCTCGAGCGGCAGGAAATCTATCGTTCGCGCTACCTTGCCTGGCTCGGCATCCAGCCGGGCTTTGCGCGCGGCCGGCTGCACCGGATGGAGATTGGCGAGCTGAACGGCTTCGCCCCCGAGGTGCGCGAACGGATCAAGAGCCTGTTCTCACGCTTCGATGAATCGATCGCCTTGTCGGAGGCGGCGGTCAGCCGGGCGCGGACGCTGGATTTCGTGGCTCTGATGCGCCAACTCGACGCTCGGGCCTTCCCCGACGATCCGGGCTGAGGCCAGGCCAGAAGCCCCACCGCCGTCATTGCGAGGAGCCGTAGGCGACGCGGCAATCCATCCCTGTGATCATCAGGATGGATTGCTTCGCTATGCTCGCAATGACGGTTCGAGTGGCGTTAGCGCCCCGCCGGCACCCAGTCGGCCATGTTGACCGTGTCGCTCACCTGATAGAGGCGCCCGCCGGGATCGTCCGGATTGCGGCGGAACATGAACAGGCGCTCCTGCTCGGCGCGGGTGAAGGGGCGCGAGCCCAAGCGGCCGAACACCGCCATCTGGTGGCCGGTCTCGTCCACCGCGCGATCGCGATCGAGGCCCTTGGCCAGCGACAGAGCCGGGGAGGGGGTCCGCGCCCAGGCGATCAGCTGCGGCACCGGGCGTGGGCTGAAGCCGTAGATGTTCGGCTGCGTCTCGGGCGAGGTCAGCTGCAGCACGCGGATGCCGTTTCGGCCATCAGCGACATAGGCGAACAGCGAGGCGTTGGTGCTGGCGACGATCACGTCCTCGACATCGTTGAGCACCTGGCCGTGATCGCCGGTGTAGAACATCTGGATCTGCGGCGCGCGCGGCCGGGTGATGTTGACGATCGCCAGGCCCTGGCTCTTCGCGGCGACGTAGGCGTAGGTGCGCGCGAGGTAGATGCGGCGGGCATTCTGCAGCGGCACGGTGGCTTCCGGCACCGCGACCGGCGTCGCCATGTTGGTCACGTCGAACAGCTTCAGGCCGTCCGCGTCGGTCACCCACAGATAGCGGAATTGCATCGCCGAGGCGCGGCCGTCGCGCAGCGGTTGCGTGGAGGCGATGCGAGGCGCGAGCGGATCGTTGAGATCGACCACCACCAGAGCGTTGGGCGTCACGACATAGGCGTAGGTGCCGGCCAAGGTGATGTGCTGGGCGCCGGTCAGGACGCCGTCCGGGTTCCAGGCGCGGTTGCCGTCGCGCAGGCGGGCGCGGTCGAGGAAATTGTTGCGCGCCTCGCCGTCCGCCAGGGTGATGATGTTGACCAGGTAGAGGCCCTCTTCGGCGTCGGTCACCACCGCATAGCTGTAGATCGGGTGGAATGGCTGCTCCTGATTTTCCTGGAGCATGCTGATCGGCTGGCCGTCCGGGCCGGTGCGCACGGTCTGCGCCATCCGCTCGTTGCGGTCCGGCGCGATCGGCTGGTTGGTGGCGATCGCCATGCAGGTGGCGTTGCGCGAGGGCACGCGAGTGTTCTGCCCGGCCGGCGAGAAGGGCGCGGTGACGATCCGGTCGCTGACGCCCTTATTGCCGATATTAGCGATGTCATAGACGCGGAAGCCGCCGCGTCCTTCCGCCACCAGCATATATTCGCCGCGATTCTGCAGGCAGCCGACCCGGCCGCTCGTGCCCTGGTGGATGTTGGTGAATTCCTCCATCGCGCGGGTCTCGCCCGAGCCCTGCCGGTCGAAGCGGGCGCCGCGCTCCCAGCGCAGCAATTCGCGCCGGTTGCGGTCGATATGCTGGCGGTAATAATCCGGGTAGGCGAAGCGGTGCAGGTAGGAGCCGATCACCGCCTGCGGCTCGTCCCATTCGGTCACGCGGGTCGCCTGGAAGCCGCCCTCCAAGCCGGACCAGGTGTGCAGGCCGACGAAGTTCACGAAGTTCGTGCCGTGCAGCATCAGCTGCGCCATGATCGCGTTGTTATCGTCTGCCTCGCTGACATGGCAGTCCGAGCAGGTCTTGGTCTCGGTCCGCCTGACGGTGTGCGGGAAATGCGGCGCGAAGGCCTGGCTGGAATAGCCGGAGGCCGAGATCGGCGGCTGCTGCACGTAGATCCGTTCTCGGTTCAAATTGGTCGAGGACAGGATCAGAGCCGAGGTCGAGCGGATCGGCGCGATGATATTGTCCTTGGTCGTCTGATGCCGGCCGAGCTGGAACATCTCGTCGCGCGCGACCTGCGGGTTGTAGGTCGCGAAATTGCGGGTCTGGTCCGTATCCTGCGTGAAGTGGTGCATTTCCGTGCGGAAATTCGCCTCGATCGGCAAATGGCAGCCGGCGCAGCTGGTCGTCCATGACAGGTGGCAGGTGAAGCAGGCCATTTCGTTCGTGTCGTGGGCCAGCTCCGTATCCGGGACGCCAGGGCCGAATTCGAACGGGCGGGTCGAAGGCGCCAGATCGCGCATCAGCTTGGATCGGGCCGAGCGCGGGCTGAAGCAGGGGCCGGTGACGCGCTGGGCGCGCTGATCGCCGTCGGGCAGGCATTCCGGCAGCACATTGTCGACGCTGTCGCGCACCTGGCTGACCACCCAGGAGATTTCGGGATCGGTGATCGACCGCTGGATCAGGATGCGGCGATTGTCGGCGCATTGCAGGTTGAACAGGGTCCGCTCGTTCTGCCGCGCGGTCTCGCAATCCATCCATTCGAAGCGGCGCTGGCCGTCCTCGTTGCGCAGCAGCTCCAGATTGTTGCCGCGCGGCGGGGCGGCGACGTTGGAGGTGCGCAGATTGGCATATTCGCGCGCGGTGCCGTGGCAGTCGCGGCAGCCGATCTCGATCGCGTTGGCGACTTCGCCATAGATGAAGCCGTTGCCGTGGCTGTCCTGCGCGAAATGGCAGTCGGCGCATTGCAGGCCGACTTCGGCGTGGATGTCCATCATGTGGACGGCGCGGCCATTATTGTTGCCGACCTCGGGGAATTCGGCCTCGCCTTCGCGGCGATAGACTTCGCGGCGCTGGATCTCCTCGGCGCTCGCCAATTGGCCATTGCCGTCGGTGACGTCGATGATCTGACCCTGCGCGTCGAGCAGATTGCCTTCGCGATCGCGGCGATAAATGCCGCGGAAATTCCAGCCATGGCCGTGATAATCGGCGAACTGGTTCATTCGGGCGAGCGGGTTCACCCGGTCATAGACTTCGCGCATGAAATCGGGGTCGGCCCACAGGCCGCGCGGCGCCGCCGCTTCGATATTGCGGTTGAGCACCGCGACCAGCTCCGCCGCGGTCGGATAGGCCTGGTTGCGCAGCCGTCGCTCTTCCTCGGCATTGCGGGCAGGCAGGCGGTTTTCCGGGCCGGGCCACATCAAATCCGCATCCGCCTCATAATCCCACATCGTGTAGCCGAGGTAGGAATTCAGGAAGATGTTGGGCTGGTGCATGTGACAGACCATGCACTGCGAGGTCGGGATGGCGCGGGTGAAGACGTGCCGCAGCGGGTGGCCGCGCTCGCCCAGCGCCTGATGGTTGGCATCGGCGGGGGCAGCATTCTCGGCCGTGCCGCCGGCGTCGGGGGTGGCCGGCGCATTGGCATGATCGTCGCCGTCCGTCGCATGCGGCGTGGGCATGGCGGGGATGGTCGGATCGACCGTCACGCTCTGCCCGTCCCGGCCATATTGCGCATAGACGCTGCTATGCTGCGGCTGGCGGTCGTTGGCGTAGACGACGTGGCAGGCAGCACAGCCCGAATGGCGATAGTCGCCGGGCTGGTCGTTCGTGCCCATGAACCACATGAAGGGGTCGTTGAGCCGGGTCTTGTGGATGTTCAGGACCGGGATGGCGACGCGAAGGCCAGTGCCCGGGCCGCGGTTGGACTGGCGGATGTCGGGCCGGCCCGGCTCCTCCAGCCGTTGAATGTTGCCGGCCGGGTTGGGCAGGCCGATTTCCGCAAACTGCGTGCCGATATTGCGGCCGCCGCGCTCGAACACGCGGAACACGTCGCCGGGCGGCACCACGTGCCAGGTGGGCAAGGGATAGAGTTCGCCAAGCACGCCGCGGGCGCGCTGCTCCTCGGTCAGCTGGCCATTCTCGCCGGTGCGCGGGGAGAAGATCGCGGCATTCTGGCCGTCGCGGGTGTAGGCTTCGCCGGTGATGTAATTTTTGAAGGGCAGGATGCCGTTATTGTAGGCCGCGCCGCCCCACAGCATTGCGCCGGTCGCCATCAGCGACCGCTCCGCCGCCTCGATGATCTGGATATGGCAGGCGCCGCACGAATCGCGGACGACGCGATAATCGGACGGGTTGGTGAAGCGCACGAATTCCGGCGCTTCGTGGTTGAGCAGCATGTAGGTGCGCTGCGGATTGGCGCTCGACGGCCAGTGCCAGGCGCCGGGATAACGCGGCAGCACGTGCGCGCGGTCGCGGGCGGCGACATAGCGCGGGTCCTGCTTGGACAGATTGTGCAGGGTCGCGTCGCCGACCGACGGGTTGCCGCCGTGGCAATCGGTGCAGCCGAGCACCACCGCCGGCGAGCGGTGCATGGTGTGGGCGTCGCTTTCGGTGTGGCAGGACAGGCAGCCGCTTTCGCCGGACACGCCGGACTTGGCGATCATGTCCTCGCGGCTTTGCGTGCGCGGCGCCGGCGCGGCCCGGACCAGGCTATAATCGCGCGCGACCGGCTTTTCCTTTTCCGCCGCGCCGAGGGAGGAGACGCCCAGCAGGCCGCACGAGACAGCTGCCGCCGCCACGATTGCCAACCTGCCGATGCGTGATCTGATCATGCCTTCCCCCGCGCCCCTAGTAAGTCAGAATCGCGTTGAAGAGCACGGAATAATAAAAGCCCTCGCGGCCGCGGCTGGCGAACAGGTCGTTGAAGCCCGCGGTCGGGACCAGCACCGCGCCGGACAGGCGGAAAACGAGATTCTGGTTGAAATTCGGGCGGTAGATGGCGGCGGCGGAGAGGTCGAAGCCGATCTCGTTCGGGATGGTCCCCTCGACGCGCAGCGCCTGCAGCACGTCGGTGTGGTGGAACCAGAGGTGATTGGCGTTCAGCGACAGGCGCGCATCCGGCGTGATGTCGAAATCCGCGCCGACGCCGAGCAGGATCGTGCCCGGATTGACGAAGTTCGACTGGCCCTCCTCCTTTGAGGAGCGAAGGTTGGCGAGGATGCCGTTGCGGCCGTTGACCGAGACCGCGCGGGCGCCGCCGGCAAAGGGGATGGTCTGGCGGATCCAGTAGCTGGTGTCGGCCCCCGCGAAGATCGGATTTTCGAAGATCGCGTCATAGCCGGCCTGGACATCGTCATAGGGATCGCTGTCGCCGCTGGAGATCATCGCGGCGCCGCGCAGGCGGATCCAGTTGAAGTCGTAGCTCGGCTCGAACGCGGCGAAATAGCCGCTGATCGTCGCGTCGCGGCCAGTGAAGACGTTGTGCCGCTCCCAGCCCAAGGCATAGCTCAAGGAGGCGGTGAGGTTGATCCGGCCGATGCGGCCGTCGGCATTGTAGCCGAAATAGATGACGTCATAGTCGCGGCCGCGCAGGTCGCCGAACAGAGCGGGCCGCACCGGGAAGCCGTTATCGTCCAGATGGACGCGGTCGCCCTCTCGGTTGATATTGTAGGTGAGGCTGAGCTCGCTGGTCAGGCCGACGACCGGCAGATCCTGCCGGAAGACGTTGGCGTGGACGATCCAGTCGTTGCGCGGCGTCGCAGTGATGTCGTTGAGGCCGCTGTTGGTGTCCTTCTCCAGCCGCCAGACGCCGATCAGATTATATTGCCAGCGATTGTTATCGCGATTGCCGAACAGGCGGACGGCGAGATTCTGGTCGTTGAACAGGAAGCCGCGGAAATCGAACTGCAAGGGCTGGATGCCGATCCGGATCGAATCGAAATCGTAGCGGTAGGAAACGTCGCGGAAGTGATAGTCGATGAAGGCTTCCTGCACGCCGACCCAGGTGTCGAAGCGGCTCGTTCCCCGGCTCGGCTCCACATACAGAATGCGGCGCTCCGACACGTCGACATAATTGGACTGGACCGCGAGGGTCAGGCGATATTCGACATTGGGCGGACGGTAAGCGGTGTTGCCCTTGATCAGCGCCGCCGAGAGAATGAAGGTCTGCGCGACGACGAGGCTGCGGTTGATCCCGAAGACGTCGTTATTGCCGGGCTGGTTGGTGGTCTGCACGCCGACCGGGATCGGGAAGCTCCGCGGTTCGATCACCGTGTCGGAAATGGCGCTGCCGACGAAGAACCAGTCGTCGCCGCCTAGGCCCAAAGTGTCGAACAGGCGGCAGCCCAGCGAGCGGCGATGGGCGTCGCCGGCGGGCGTATCCTGATTGCGCAGGCCGGGCGTGCAGATCGGCCGGTCGCCCTTCAGACTGTTCTGATTATAGGGGTCGAGATAATCCTCGCGGGCGATGCCCAACGTCTCGACCAGCCGCCAGCGGTCGGGGATCGGGATGTGATCGAGCGTGAAGGCTTCCGGCGGCGGCACGCGGATGGCGCCGGGATTGTCCTGCACCGGCCGCTCGCGCAGATCGTCGCCGGGAACGCCCGGGCGACGGCGCTCGCCCTGCAGCAAATCCTCGTCGGCCGGGAATTCGGGCGGCTCGGTGCTTGGCTGTGGCTCGGTCGGCTGGGCTTGGCCCCAATCGCCGTCGTTCGGCGGCTGGATGTCGGCGAGGCGCAGCTCCAGCTCGGCGGCATTGTAAATGTAGGGAATATCCGTGCGCGGCGCTGTCGCCGGCGGGACCTCTGTCGAAGCGTCCGCGGCGGGCGAGAAGGCCGCCAGGATCGTCGTCAAAAGAGGCGCGCCGAGCGTCATTTTCCCTGGCACACATTCTGGTCGCTCGAGCCGATGAACGGCGCGAACGGGCAGCCGACCCAGCGCAGGCGGACGTTGGTGGCGGGGTGGACGACCTGATCCGAACGGATGGCCGGCGGGGCATTGTTGATCGTGCCGAGCCGAAGCCCGCCATTGTGCGCGCCCAGGAAGCTGATCATGTCGTCCTGATCGATGCCGTCGCCCGAGACGCCGATCGCCCCGACCAGCACATTGCCGCGATAGACCGGCACCGAGCCGGGGAAGATCTGCATGCCGTTGGCGAGCAGATTGCGGTTCGGCAAATTGGTGCATTGCATCGGCGTGTCGGGGCCGAGGCCGAGGCCGGCGAGCACGTGCTGGACGATGTTGTCGACGATCAGATCGGACTGGATGCCGACCGAGAAGGGGCTGAAGCCCTGGATCGCGGGCGAGAGCGGACCGTTGGGCCGCGCGACTTCGCCGTCCGGATAATAAGGCCGCGCGAAATTGCCGATCGAGCGGTTCGAGAAAGCGGTCTGGCCGGTGAAGAAATTGGGATTGCCGAAGAATGTCCGGCTCGCCTGGACGTAATTGGCGACGCGATTGCCGGCGGTGACCGAGGCGGGCAGCCCGCCGAGCGCCATGGTTGCCGGAACCGCCTGCAATTGTGCGGCGGCGATGGCGCTGGAGAAGAACATCGCCGTGCGCGCCTTCTGCAGCGAGACGTCGATGCCGAAGATCGGCGCATCGGGCGAGCGGACCACGCCGAGCACCGCGCCATTGGTGTCGACCATGCTGATCGACACCTGCGCGCGGCTGTCGAGCGGCTGGCGGATCTGGGCGCGCGCGGCGCTCATTACCTTGAACGCTTCTTCCAGCGTCGCCTGCACTTCCGCCTGAGTCAGCGACTGCGGCAGGCCTTCCGTGCCAGCGCGGATCGGGAAGCGGTTCACGCCGGCGCCGTTGGTCAGGATGTAGGCGTCGGGGTTGGAGAATTCGGCGGCGGTGGAGGGGCGGATGCCGGACGCCTCGCTGCCATATGCGCTGCCCGGCAGCACGCCACCGGCGGCGGCGAAATAAGCTGGGGCGTCCTGCAAGGTGCCGACCGGGCCGTTGATCGCCGCGAAGCTTGGCGCCGCCCCGGTGGATTGGAAATTGGCCGGCGACGCATCGCTGTAGCGCAGGGCGGTGCCGTCGACGGTGATCCGTTCGGCGCGGATGCCTTCCGGCGCCTCGAACCCGCGCACGGCCGCGAGCGCGATGATCTCGTCATTCTCCAGGTCGATGTCGCGGATCTCGCGGTCGAAGCCGTAAACGCCGTCGGTGATCACGCCGATGCCGCCGACTACGACGCCGTTGATGTAGATCGGGAAACCGCCCGGATCGGCGGCGAGGCCGAGCGGCGAGCGCTTCGGGCCGATCAGAGCCGCCGGGCCGACCGCGCCGAAACGCTGCGACAGGTCCGAACAGGGCAATTGGCTGAACTGCACGCCGTAGAGCGGGCCGCTTTCCAGCCCGACCGCGACCGCGGATGGCGGGAAATGCTCCTGCACGATCTGGCTGGCGGTGCGGGTCGAGAAGGCGTTGCCGCCGGAGGACAGATAAGCGCCGGTAATCGCCTTTGCGATCGCGGCGAAGCGGGCGGCGGGGGCGGGGAGCATGACCCCCTGCAGGCCGGTGTTGAAGGCGGGGCCGCCCGGCGCATCCGGCACGCGGACATTCTGGTTGGCGCCATTGGTGCCGAACACGGCGAGCACGTTGCCGACCCGGTCGGTGACCGCGATGGTCGCGCCGACGCCGCGCGCCTGCGCTTCCTGGACGGCCTGCGCGATGATCTGCTGGACCTGCGCCTGGCTGAGCGAGGCCTGGACGGGATCGGCGAAGACCCGGGTCGGCGGCGGTGGCGGCGTCGGCCCCGGCGGCGGACCGGGCGGCGCGGGAATCGACGATCCACCACCGCCGCAGGAGCTGAGCAGCAGCGCCGCGATCGCGATCATCGATGTTGCGTGCTTCATCTTAGCCTGCGGATGGCCGCTGCCGCGCGGCCGAGGCTCGCGCGGAAATCACGGGGACGATAAGCATTGGGTTCGCGCACCGCCTGATAAGCGGCGTTGATGTCGGCGCGGATGCCCTGCACCGCATTGGCCGAGACGCCGCCATTGGCGACCAGAGCGGACAGCAAGGTGTCGGTCGCCATCACCGCCTGAACGCTGCCGGCATAATCGGTGAAGCGTTCGCTGATCGCGGTGCTGGTGATCTCGCCGATGATCTGGAAGATCTGGTCGTTGCCGATCTCGCGCGACGAGAAGGCGGCGCCCAGCGCGATCGCGTCGCGTTTCAGCCGTTCGGCGGCCGTGCGCACATTGGCCGGATCGCGCGTCATCGCCTCGTGGAAAGCGCGGCTGCTGGCGTCGAACCGCTGCCCTTCGGCCCGCGCCACCACCCGTGCCGCGGCCGAGAGCATGATCATATTCTCATCATTGTAGGGCGGCATGCCGAGCGTGAGCGGCCGGGAAGGATTGTCGACGATCGTCTGGTCGAACTGCGGATTGTCGAAGATGCGCCGATGGCAGGAGTGGCAATCCAGGAAATAGAATTCCGGGAAGATGCCGAGCCGGCCGCGCGGGCTGGTGAACAGCTCAAGCGAGCGTTCCAGCGCCATCGCCTGGCCCACCGCCCACATCTGCACATTGCTGACCGGGGTCTTGCGGCGGCGATAATCGGGATCGTCGTCGTGATGCGCCTGAAGCGTCGAGAACAGGTCGAGCTCGAAGCTGATGCGCGGGTGGCCGGCGGCCATCAGCCGGTGAGTGACGAAGCGGTTCGGGTCCTCATTGCCGAAATGGCAGTCGAGGCAGACGCCGGCGCGTTCGCGCGGATTCTCGAGCGCGATCAGACCGCGCTGGACGCTGCCCTGATGAGTCGCGCCGGCTGAATAATGGTAGGACAGCCAGCCCGAGGCGGGGCCGTGGCAGGCCTCGCAGCCGACCCCGTCCGAGCGCAGGAAACGCGCGCCGCGCAGAGGCGAGGGCGCCGGCGTGGTGTGGCAGCCCAGGCATTCGGGCGCGGACGTCGCTTCGCCCAGGCCGAGCCGCTGCGCGATCTGGCGCGAGCGTGGCTCCTGCAGCACGGCGAACGCGCGGCTGTGTGCGCCGGAGGCGCTGGCCGGGTCCTGCCAGAGCAGGATTTCGTCCTGCCGCACGACGCCGACGGGCGTGTCGTCGGGATGGGGCCCGAGATCGGGCGAGGCGTTCGGCACGCTGCGGCCGTGGCAGGTGCTGCCCGCGCAACTGGCGACACCGAGGAAATTGCCTGTGGGGCCGGATGCTTCGGTCTGCGCGGTCGCCTGGGCGCCGTCGCCGAACAGCAGTCCGCCGCCCGCGATTGCTGCCACCAGCAATGCCGCGACCCCAACTGCGATGCTGCGCCTTCCCCCGGCCATCGACCCCCCGCGCCGCCCGGATTCTGGTCCCGGACCGCCAATCTATGCGGAAATCCGCCGTTTCGATCAACAGGAGAAACCCGCGGAATTGCGCGTCCTGTCGGATGACAGGGGCAGGAAAGCGCATTAGAGCATCAATCGTTCGGGGGGATTGGGTCGGCCGCTTGTTCCTGTGGCTCCAGCGCCCTCGTCCGTGTCGCGTGCCGGTTGGGTTTTTGCGGAGACGGCGAACATGACGAAGGCTTCAGACCTGTTCATTCAATGCCTTGAGGAAGAAGGCTGCGAATATATTTTCGGTGTTCCCGGCGAAGAAAATCTCGACATGCTGGACAGCCTGTCGCGCTCCAAGACGATCAAGCTCATTCTCACGCGGCACGAACAAGGCGCGGGCTTCATGGCCGCCACTTATGGCCGCCATACCGGCAAGACCGGCGTGTGCATGGCCACCTTGGGCCCGGGCGCGACCAATTTCGTCACCGCCGCAGCCTATGCGCAATTGGGCGGCATGCCGATCCTGATGGTCACCGGCCAGAAGCCGATCCGCAAGTCCAAGCAGGGCCGCTTCCAGATCCTCGACGTGGTCGACATGATGCGGCCGATCACCAAATTCACCCACCAGCTCGCCTCGGCCGACAACATCCCGAGCCGCGTGCGCGAAGCCTATCGTCTCGCCGAGGAAGAGAAGCCCGGTGCGACTCACCTCGAATTCCCCGAGGATATTGCCGAGGAGAAGACGGACAGCCGGCCGATCAAGCCAAGCATCTCGCGCCGCCCCTCCGCCGAGGAGAAAGCGGTCCGCGCGGCGGTGAAGCGGATCGAGGATGCCAAGGCGCCGATCCTCGTCATCGGTGCCGGCGGCAACCGCAAGACGACCGGCCGGATGCTGCTCCAGTTCGTCGAGAAGACCGGCATTCCGTTCGTCACCACCCAGCTCGGCAAGGGCGTGATCGACGAGCAGCATCCGCTCTTTCTCGGCTGCGCGGCACTGTCGGCGGGCGATTTCGTCCATCGCTGCGTCGAGGCTGCGGACCTCATCATCAATGTCGGCCACGACGTGATCGAGAAGCCGCCTTTCTTCATGAAGAATGGCGGCACCGAAGTGATCCACGTCTCCACCAGGAGCGCCGAGGTCGATCCGGTCTATTTCCCGCAGGTCGAAGTGCTCGGCGATATCGCCAACGCGATCTGGCAGATGAAGAATGACATCGTGCCGTCGGGCGCGTGGAACTTCGACAAGATGCTGGGCTATCGCAAGGCGGAGGTCGAGCACACGGCCAGCCTCGACACGGACGATCGCTTCCCGATCTTCCCGCCCTATCTGGTCCGCAAGATTCGCGAGGCGATGCCGTCGGACGGGATCATCTGCCTCGACAATGGCGTCTATAAGATCTGGTTCGCGCGCAATTATCCGGCGCGGCAGCAAAATACGGTTTTGCTCGACAATGCGTTGGCGACGATGGGCGCGGGCCTGCCGTCCGCGATGGCCTCTGCGATGGTCTATCCCGACCGCAAGGTGATGGCGATCTGCGGCGATGGCGGCTTCATGATGAACAGCCAGGAGATGGAGACCGCGGTCCGCCTGGGGCTGAACATCACCGTGCTGATCCTGCGCGACGACAGCTATGGCATGATCCGCTGGAAGCAGGCCAATATGGGCTTCGAGGATTTCGGCCTGACCTACGGCAATCCGGATTTCGTCAAATATGCGGAAAGCTATGGCGCGATCGGCCACCGCGTCGACAGCGCCAACAGCCTGTCGGAAATCCTGAAAACCTGCCTCGATACGCCCGGCGTTCATCTCATAGACTGCCCGGTCGACTATTCTGAGAACGACCAGATCCTGAACAAGGATATCAAGGAGCAGAGCGCGGCGCTCTAAGGTACCAGATCGATGGAGATCGCGCTCATCATTGGAGCGGTCATCGTCGTCTATATCTTATGGAATTTGCTTGGGAATTGGATCGCGCAGAAGTTCTGGCCAACGATGAAGAGTGCCGATGAGGGCGATAGGGTCATCTACTCGATTGTCTTCAGATTCATCATGTTCTTCCTCGCGATGACCGGGGTGGGGGTTGCCGCAGCTCTAGGCTATATCGAGCTGTAAGCGGTGACGCGGGAGACTTAGAGTGAAGAGTGTATCCAGGATTTTGGCAGCGTTGATCGTGCTCGGCACGGCGACGTCGGTCACCGCGCAGTCGTTCAACAGCGAGATGAACCGCTATCGGGTCGCGAAACTGCAGTGCGAGGAAGCATTCCGGCGGGCGACCGATGCCAATTGCGGCCAGGCATGTCAGGCCGCGGCGGCCGAGCGGCAGACGCGCTGCCTGGCGAGTGCCGAGCAACGCTATGGCGAGGCGCTGCGGCGGGCGCTCAGGATCAGGCGTTAGCCGAGGCGCGGACGAAACAGCGTTGTCATACCCGCGAAAGCGGGGACAATCCGTCATGGCGTGATCGCTACGACGAGGTCATTGGATAGACTGGGTTCCCGCTTTCGCGGGGATGACATTTTGGGGGTGATCGATGGTCAAGCTGAAGGACACCTATCCGCTCTACGTCTGCAACGAGGCGCGGCAGCCGAACACCGACCTCGAGGTCACCGACAAATATACCGGCGAGGTCGCCTTCCGGGTCGCGCAGGCGGATGCGGCGACGATCCTGGAAGGCATTGCCGGCACCGTCGAGGCGGCCGAGCCGATGGCGCGGATGGCAAGCTATGAGCGGCAGGCCGTGCTTCAGCATTGCGTCGACCGCTTCAAGGAGCGGTTCGACGAACTGGCTTATGCTTTGTGCGTCGAGGCCGGGAAGCCGATCAAGGATTCGGAAGGCGAGGTCGGCCGACTGATCGACACGTTCCGCATCGCCGCCGAGGAATCGGTGCGGATGACCGGCGAGGTGCAGCCGCTCGACATCTCCCCGCGCGCCAAAGGCTATCAGGGCATCTGGAAGCGCGTGCCGATCGGGCCGTGTTCCTTCATCTCGCCATTCAATTTCCCGCTGAACCTTGCCGCGCACAAGGTCGCACCGGCGATCGCGGTCGGCTGTCCGTTCGTGATGAAGCCCGCCAGCCGCACGCCTTTGGGCGCGATCATCATGGGCGAGGTGCTGGCCGAAACTGATTTGCCGAAGGGCGCTTTCTCGATCCTGCCCGCGCATCGCGACGGGGCCGATCTGTTCACCGAGGATGACCGGCTGAAACTGCTCAGCTTCACCGGCTCGCCTGGCGTCGGCTGGGAATTGAAGGCCAAGGCCGGCAAGAAGAAGGTGGTGCTCGAGCTGGGCGGCAATGCGGCGGTGATCGTCGACAAGGATGCCGACCTGGACGACGCGCTCGAGCGGGTGATTTTCGGCGCCTTCTACCAGTCCGGCCAGTCCTGCATCGGCGTGCAGCGCATCCTGATCCACGCCGACGTCTATGATCGCTTCCGCGACATGCTGGTGGCGAAGACGAAGACGCTGGTTTCGGGCGACCCGAAGGACCGCAATGTCTTCATCGGCCCGATGATTTCCGAAGGCGAGGCCAAGCGGCTGGATACGTGGATCCAGGAAGCGGTGGGCAAGGGCGCGACCTTGCTGTGCGGCGGCAAGCGCGAGGGCGCGATGCTGGAGGCGACCCTGCTCGAGAAGGTCGACCGGAACACCAAGATCAACATCGAGGAAGCGTTCGGCCCTGTCGCTTTCCTGATCAAGTTCAGTCACTTCGACGAGGCACTTGAGATCGTGAATGATAGCAAGTTCGGGCTTCAGGCGGGCATCTTCACCCGCGATCTGTTCCAGATGTTCGACGCCTGGGACCGACTCGACGTCGGCGGCGTCGTGATCAACGACGTGCCGAGCTACCGGGTCGACAACATGCCCTATGGCGGCGTGAAGGATTCAGGGCTCGGCCGCGAAGGCGTGCGCTTCGCGATGGAGGATATGACCGAGATCAGGAATCTGGTGATTCGGCGGACGTCGTAGCGGCCGGTTTGGCCTTCGGCGCGCGCTTGGCGCGGGGCTTGGCTTTCGGCATCGCCTCGGCGGGCCCTTCCTGCTCGGCCAGCCAAGCGTTCAATTTGGCGAGGCTGCGTTCGATCGCGGCGATGGCGGCGCGAACCCGCTCCGGATCGCGGTCGGCCAAGGCCAGGTCGGACAGCCAGTAGCTGAGCGACAGCCACTCGCCCTCGCCATTCTCGCCGCCGGCCGAGACCGACAGATAGGCTTCTTCGGCGGGGGCCAGCTCGCCATCCGCGCCCAGATCGAGCCCGTGCAGCGCAAGCCGCCCACTCTGCTCCAATTCCCCGGCGGTCAGCGCGCGGGCGGAATAGAGAATCGCGTCCAGCTCGCTCTCGCGCATCTTCGCGTCGGCCAGCGCCGCGGACGCCGCGGTGGCGAGCTGCTTGCGCACGACATGGTGGAAATCGGCGAGCGAATAAGGCGGCGGCTCCATGGCCGCGATGGCTGGGGCAGCCCTGCGAAAAGGTCAAGCGGGAGCGGCTTCCGCTCGGCCGTTGCGGGCGCTAGCGTGGCGCATGGCGCAGGCGGACTGGACCTTCTCGATCGACCGCGGCGGCACCTTCACCGACATCGTTGCGCATGGCCCGGATGGGCAGCGGATCGTGCGCAAATTGCTGTCCGAAAATCCCGGCCAATATGAGGATGCCGCGACCGCCGGGATCGCCGCGATCCTGGCCGAGCAGGGCGGCGGCCGGGCGGCGACGGTGCGGATGGGCACGACGGTGGCGACCAATGCGCTGCTGGAGCGCAAGGGCGAGCCGGTCGCGCTGGCGATCACCCGCGGGTTCGGCGACGCGCTGCGCATCGGCTACCAGTCGCGGCCCGACATTTTCGCACGGCATATCCTCCTGCCCGAGCCGCTTTATTCGCGCGTGATCGAGGTGGACGAAAGGGTGACGGCGGACGGCACTTTGCTGATCCCGCTCGATCTGGACGCCGCGACCGCCGGTTTGCAAGCCGCCTATGACGAGGGCTTCCGCGCGCTGGCGATCCTGCTGGTCCACGGCTGGCGCTGGACCGCGCATGAGGCGGCCCTGGCCGAGGCTGCGGCGCGGATCGGCTTCACGCAGATTTCGGCCAGCCATCAGGTCGAGCCGCTGATCAAATTGATCGGGCGCGGCGATACCAGCGTGGCGGATGCCTATTTGTCGCCGGTATTGCGGCGCTATGTCGATCGGGTGGTGCGCGGCATCGGCAGCGGCCCGCGCCTGTTCTTCATGCAATCCAATGGCGGCCTCACCGACGCGGCGAAATTTCGCGGCAAGGACGCGATCCTGTCGGGGCCTGCGGGCGGCATCGTCGGCATGGCGAAGACGGCGGCGGAGGCGGGTTATGATCATGTCATCGGCTTCGACATGGGCGGCACCTCGACCGATGTGTCGCATTTCGCCGGCAGCTATGAGCGTACCAGCGAGCGCGTCGTGGCGGGCGTACGCGTGCGCGCGCCGATGCTGGAAATCCACACCGTCGCGGCGGGCGGCGGCTCGGTCTGCCATTATGACGGGACGCGCTTCCGGGTCGGGCCGGACAGCGCCGGCGCGGTACCGGGCCCGGCCTGCTACCGGCGCGGCGGGCCGCTGACGATCACGGACTGCAATGTGGTGCTGGGCAAGATCAGGCCGGAGCATTTCCCGAGCATGTTCGGGCCCGACGGCGATCAGCCGATCGACGCCGGGGCGTCGCGGGTCTTGTGCGCCGCAATCGCCGCGCAGGCGGGCATGTCCGCCGAGGCGGTCGCCGAGGGCTTCGTCCGGATCGCGGTCGACAATATGGCCAATGCGATCAAGCAGATATCGATCGCGCGAGGCCATGACGTCACCCGCTACGCGCTGCAATGTTTCGGCGGCGCGGGCGGCCAGCATGCCTGCCTGGTCGCCGATGCGCTGGGGATCGAGACGGTGCTGGTCCATCCGCTCGCCGGGGTGCTGAGCGCTTATGGGATCGGGCTCGCCGATCTGGTGGAGCTGCGCCAGCGTTCGCTCGGCGGCGCGGAGCTGGAGCCGGTGCTGGCGGAGCTCGAGGCGGAAGCCGCGACGGCCTTGCGCGCGCAGGGGGTGAGCGACCCGGACATCCGCCGCCGCGCCGCGCTGCGCTACGACGGCAGCGACACGACGCTGGAGGTCGCGGTCGGCGCGGGCATGGAGGCCGACTTCACCGAAGCGCACCGCCAGCGCTTCGGCTTCGTGTCCGACGCGCCGATCGTGGTGGAAACGGCGATCGTCGAGGCTGTTGGACAGGGGACCTTATCCTCCCTGTCGCGAAGCGATGGGGAGGGGGACCGTCCCGCGCAGCGGTATGGTGGAGGGGCCTTCCGCGCTTCGCCCCAGAGCCCCTCCACCATCGGCTTCGCCGACGGTCCCCCTCCCCATGAGGCTGCGCCTCACAGGGAGGATCTGTTTGACCGTACAGCTCTCGTTCCAGACGACTCCATATCCGGCCCCGCCATCATCGTGGACGAAGCCGCCACCACCGTGATCGAACCGGGCTGGCGGGCGCAGGTCGATCCGCTCGGCAACCTCATCCTCGCCCGCATCGCCCCGCGCGACACTGTTCCGGCGATGGGAACCGAAGTCGATCCCGTCACGCTCGAAGTGATGGGCAATCTCTTCATGGCGATCGCCGAGGAGATGGGGGTGGCGCTGCAGAGCACGGCGTCGAGCGTGAACATCAAGGAACGACTCGATTTCTCCTGCGCCGTCTTCGATCGGGGCGGTGCGCTGATCGCCAATGCGCCGCACATCCCGGTGCATCTCGGTTCGATGGGCGACAGCATCCGCATCATCATCGAGGCGCGCGGGGAACAGCGCGACGGGCGGGGGATGATGCCGGGCGACGTCTATGTGCTGAACGCCCCCTATCGCGGAGGCACGCACCTGCCCGACATCACCGTTATCATGCCGGTCTTCGCTAACGACGCGGATGCGGAGCCCGCCTGGTTCGTCGCGGCGCGGGGCCATCATTCGGACATTGGCGGGATCAAGCCCGGATCGATGCCGCCGGACAGCCGCGACGTGCACGAGGAAGGCGTGCTGATCGACAATGAATTGCTCGTCGATCGGGGCCGATTTCTGGAAACGGAGATGCGCGCCCTGCTCGCGACCGGACGCTGGCCGGCGCGCAATCCCGACCGCAACATCGCCGATTTGAAGGCGCAGGTCGCCGCCTGCGCGCGCGGGGCGGGGGAGTTGAAGCGGATCGCGGCGGAGCGCGGGCGCGGCTTTGTCGATGCGTACATGCGCCACGTCATGGCCAATGCCGAGGAGGCGGTCCGGCGCCTGATCGGGACGCTGCAGGACGGCAGTTTCAGCTACGAGATGGACAATGGCGCAATGGTGTCGGTGACGATCACGGTCGATCGCGAGGCCCGTTCAGCGACGGTCGATTTCACCGGCACCAGCGCCCAACTGCCCGACAATTTCAACGCGCCATATTCGATCTGCCGCGCGGCGACGCTCTACGTGTTCCGTACTCTCGTCGACGACGCGATCCCGATGAATGACGGCTGCATGCGGCCGATCCAGTTGCGCGTGCCGGAAGGCTCGATGCTGAACCCGCATTACCCGGCCGCGGTGGTCGCCGGGAATGTCGAGACCAGTCAGGTGATCACCGACTGCCTGTTCGCCGCCGTCGGCGCGCTCGCGCCGAGCCAGGGGACGATGAACAATTTCACCTTCGGCAACGCAGCCCATCAATATTATGAGACGATCGCGGGCGGCTCCGGCGCCGGTCCGGGCTTTGACGGGGCGAGCGCGGTACAGACGCACATGACCAACAGTCGCCTGACCGATCCGGAAATCCTGGAGACGCGGCTGCCGGTGCTGTTGGAGAAATTCGCAGTCCGGCGTGGCTCGGGCGGGGAGGGCACCAATCGCGGCGGTGACGGAGTGGAGCGGGTGGTGCGCTTCCTCGAGCCGATGACCGCGAACATCCTGTCCAACCGGCGGCGGGTGGCGCCGAAGGGGCTGGCGGGCGGCGGTGACGCGGCAGCGGGGATCAACAAGGTCTTGCGGGCCGACGGTGGGCAAGAAATCCTGTCCGCGACCGCATCGGCGGAAATGGCGGCGGGGGACAGGTTCGTCATCCTGACGCCGGGGGGAGGGGGCTATGGAGGCGACTGAGGCGGTCAATTACTGGCCGCTGCTGGGCATACCGATCATCGTCATCGGCTTCGTTCTGCGCTTCAATCCGATGTTCGTCGTGGTCGCGGCCTCGCTTGCGACCGGCTTCCTGGCCGGCTGGGACATCCACCGCGTCATCTCCTCGCTCGGCAAGGCGTTCAACGACAACCGCCTGATCGTCATTCCCTGGATCGTGCTGCCGGTGATCGGCATGCTTGAGCGCTACGGCCTGCAGCATCGCGCGCGGCTGCTCATCATCCGGATGAAGGCGGCAACCGTCGGCGGGCTGCTGATCGTCTATCTGCTCTACCGCCAGATCATCTCCGCGATCGGCCTGCACACCACCGCCGGCCATCCGCAGACGGTTCGGCCTTTGGTCGCGCCGATGGCGGTCGCGGCGGCGGAGCGGCAGGCGGATCTGGACGAGGACGGGATCGAGAAGATCAAGGCGCAGGCGGCCGCGACCGACAATATCGGCCTGTTCTTCGGCGAGGATATCTTCTTCGCGATCGGCTCGATCCTGGTGATCCAGTCGACGCTTGAGACCTATGGCTATCAGCTCAGCCCGCTGAACCTCGCGATGTGGGCGATCCCGACCGCGATCGCCGCCTTCTTCGTGCACAGTTCGCGGCTGCTGATGCTGGACCGCCGGCTCGGGCGCCTGCCCCGGGCGGGAGGCGTCAAATGATCGGCCTCCAGACCGTCTATTTCCTGATCGGCGCGATGTTCCTCGCCTTCGCGATCCTGAGCCTGACCGACCGCACCAATCCCAGGCGGCTCGGCAATGCCATTTTCTGGGGGCTGATCGCGTTGAGCCTGATCGGCGGCACCTGGCTGGGCGATTTCGCCAACGGGCTGATCGTGCTCGGTCTGGCCGGGATTGCGACCTTCGGCTGGCTCGGTCGCGGCGCGGCGGAAGTGGGCGAGGAGCAGAGGATCTCCTTTGGCGAGCGCTACGGCGACAGGCTCTTCCTGCCGATCCTGATCGTGCTGCTGACCGCCGTGATCGGCACCTTGTTGTTCCTCTACGTCCCGCAGTTGAGGGCGCTCGAATTGTTCGCCACGAACCGCGAGACACTCGTCTTGCTCTGCGTCGGCGTGCTGTTCGCGCTGGCGACGCTCTACGTCTGGCTGAAGCCGCCCGTGCTCGCCCCGCTGCAGGAAGGGCGCCGGCTGATGGACGCGGTCGGCTGGGCGGCCGTGCTGCCGCTGATGCTGGCCGCGTTCGGCGTCGTGCTGAAGGATGCCGGGGTCGGCGATCTGATCGGCACCTTCGTCGGCGGCGTCATTCCGTCCGGAATGATCTTCCCGGCGGTCGCGGCCTTCGGCCTCGGCATGGCGCTGTTCACCATCCTGACCGGCAATGCCTTCGCGGCTTTCCCGATCATGACCAGCGCGATCGCGGCGCCCTTGCTGCTGCAGGGGCATGGCGGCGATCCGGCGGTGGTCGGCGCGATCGGCATGCTCGCCGGCTTCTGCGGGACGTTGATGACGCCGATGGCGGCCAACTTCAATCTGGTCCCGGCGAGCCTGCTGGAACTGAAGGACCGCAACGCCGTCATCAAGGCGCAGCTCGGTACCGCCATCCCGATGCTCGCCATCAACATCCTCTTCATCTGGATCTTCGCATTCCCATGGCACACGAACTGACCCCCGAAATCGCGCAGCGCTTCGCCGAGGCCGCGCTCGGCCACGTCACCCGCGAATATCCGCACAAGCTCGACCATGTGATGGACGGGCCGGAAGATGTGCTTGGGCCCCGCGCGCTTCACCCGATCTTCTTCGGCAGCTTCGACTGGCACAGCTGCGTGCACGGCTATTGGTTGCTGATGCGGCTTCGGCGACTGTTCCCGGAGCTTCCGGCCGCGCCGCGGATCGACGCTTTGCTCGACGAGATGATCGTGCCGGACAAGGTGGCGGGCGAACTGGACTATCTCGACCGGGCCTATACCGGCGGGTTCGAGCGGCCTTATGGCTGGGCGTGGGCCTTGGCCCTGCATGCCGAGGCGCAGCGCGGGGGCCATGGCGAGGTGCTTGAGCCGCTGGCCCGGGCCTTCGCCGATCGTTTCCGGGCCTACCTCACGAAGCTCACTTACCCGATCCGCGTCGGCACCCATTTCAACACCGCCTTCGCGATGATCCTGGCGGCGGAATGGGCGGAGGCGAATGATGCCGAGTTGCTGGAAGACATCCGCCTCCGCGCGATGGACTATTATCTCGACGATCATGACTGCCAGGCATGGGAGCCGGGCGGGGACGAGTTCCTCTCGTCGGCGCTGATCGAGGCGTTGCTGATGAGCCGGATGATGCCCGGGCCATCGTTCGACCAATGGCTCGACGCCTTCCTGCCACGGCTCGCGCATGGCGAGCCGGAAAGTCTGTTCACGCCCGCCTTCGTGTCCGACCGGAGCGACGGGAAGATCGCGCATCTCGACGGGCTGAACCTGTCGCGGGCCTGGTGCTGGCGGGGGATTGCGGAGGCGCCGGCCGCGTCACGCGCGGCGGAAGTCGCGGCAGCCCATCTCGACGCCAGCCTGCCGCACGTCACCGGCGACTATATGGGCGAGCATTGGCTGGCGACCTTCGCCTTGCTCGCGCTGGAGCAGCCGGCCTAGCCCTCGCTTCCGTCATTGCGAGCCGTAGGCGAAGCAATCCATCTGAGGGCCATCAGGTTGGATTGCTTCGTCGCTGACGCTCCTCGCAATGACGGGGAAGGGGGGCAGATGTCGGTATGGTTTACAATTCGTAAACAGTCTCAACCCAAAACCCGCGGAAATCCGCCATTGGCCCGCTCTTTGCTCCTGTTCCGGCATGGGCAAATTCGCACGCTTGTTCGTCATCAAGAACCGCTTCGAAGCCTGCGCGGTGATCTACGCGCTCGCCGTGGGGGCGATCAGTCGGGGCATGCAATATCTCGAAGCCTATCCCGGCTTCGGCGGCTGGCTGCTGATGACGGTCTGCCCGATCGCGGTCTTCATGGCCGGCGCCCGCCTGCTGGAAGTGACCCGCAAGGATAATGGCCAGCGCCGTCGCGCCTCGGACCTCGTCGAACCCGCAGCCTGAGCGCCCCCCTCACAGTTGGTGAAAATCGCCAACTCTCAGGATCGCGTCGCGCGCTGAAAACAGCCGCAAACGCAAAAAACCACGCTTTTCCGCCAAAAATCCCGATTGGCACGGCCGCTGCAATGCTCCTGGCATAAGCAAGTCGAAGCCAATCAGGAGGAAAAGTCATGAACACGATCCGCAACATCCGCCGCAACATCGTCTCCGCCGCCGCCGCTCTGGCCGTCTCGGCGATCTTCATCACCGCCGCCGCCGGCCCGGTCAGCGTGCCCGTCAATGGCCCGGTTGCGCAGCAGAACGTCGCCTAACCCTCACCAACGCATTCACGAAGGAAGCTGAAAAGTGGAAAAGCATCGCGCCCCGTTCCGGATCGACCGTGAGAATGGCAAGGTCCTCGGCGTCTGCGCCGGCATTGCGGAGCATTTCGATGTCGATGTCACCCTGGTCCGGGTCGGCATGGCGGTCTCCGCCTTCGTCACGTTCCCGATGGTCGTGCTGGGCTATTTCCTGGTCGCGATGGTCGTCGAGCAGAAGGGTAAGACGAAGTCGGGGGCCAATCCGGTCGCCAAGAGCGCCCGCGCCGAGGAAGCGCGCGAGACGATGCGCGATCTCGACCGCCGCCTGCAGGCGCTCGAGCGCGACGTGACCAGCTCCGGCACCCGCCTGGCGCGCGAGATCGACTCGCTGCGCTGAGCTGAAACCGAGAATCGCAAACAGGGGAGGACAAGATGACCGAAGCCGCCCAGACCAGCCTGATCCTCGCCGGCTTCGGCCTGGCGGCCCTGGCAGCGCTGCTGATGGCGTCCTTGCGCATGTGGCAGGGCTGGATCGACCTGAAGCGCGCCGAACTGAGCAGCGCGGCCCCGGCCCGAGGCGAGGAGCGCGGGGATATCGCCGAGCTGCGGGTGCGCGTCCGCCAGCTCGAGGCGATCGCCAGCTGCGTCGATCTTTAGGAGGGGATGCGAGTCCGCGTCGTCGTGCCGTTCGCCTCGATCCGCCAAAGATCGCCGAAATCCGGGTGGCTGAGCGGGGCGGGGCGGGTGCCGCCCAATTGCTCGACAATGTCCGGCACGGTGTTGGAATGGCCGACGATCAGCACCGGCCAAGGGCCCGCGCGGACGCGGGCGACCAGGCCGGGCGTGTCGGCCGGATTATAGACGATCGGGGTCAGCCCCCAGCGCGCCGCCACCGCCGCCGCCGTCTGCCGGGTCCGCTTGAAATCACTGACATAGATGGCGACCGGTCGCTGCCGGGCGAGCGCAGCGGGAACGCGCGCCGCCGTCGCTGTGCCTTCGGGCAGCAGGTCCGGGTCGCGCTGCCCCTCCGGCGTGTTGAGGTGACGCATCACATAATAAAGCGGCTCGCCCCCGGCATTGTCGTCCACGGTCACGCAGCCGGCGAGGGCCAAGAGAATCGGCAACAGCATCAGGCGCATCTTCGTCTCTCCCTTGCCGCCCTTGTCGATACTTCGGAGGGGAAAGGTCAAGCGTTCGCGAAGCGGGGGGCGGGGGTGCAACCGAAGGAAAAATGAACTAGGGCCCGCTCGATAAGTTCAAGAAAATAGGATGAGGATGGCCAACGATCACGAGCGCCCGAACCGGCCCGCGCTCTCCCTTCACGTTCCCGAGCCCGGCGCGCGGCCGGGTGACGATCCCGATTTTTCCTGGGTGAAGGTGCCCGCGGCCGGCGCCGCGCCGCGCCCCGACGTCGCCTGCCCGGCGTCGGAAACGCACCCATTGTGCACGTCGCTGGTGCGCGTGCTGGACGAGGATGGCCGCGCGGTCGGCCCGTGGGACCCGCGCCTGGACGCCGAATTGCTGCGCAAGATGCTGCGCGACATGTCTGTCGTGCGCGCCTTTGACGAGCGCATGTTCCGCGCCCAGCGGCAGGGCAAGACCAGCTTCTACATGAAGTCGAAGGGCGAGGAGGCGGTGGCCGTCGCCGCCGCGGCCGCGCTCGATTTCGACGATCTGTGCTTCCCGACCTATCGCCAGCAGGGGCTGCTCGTCTCGCGCGGCTATCCGTTGGTCGAGATGATGAACCAG
The DNA here is from genome assembly GCA_023424095.1 of Pseudomonadota bacterium. Taxonomy (GTDB): domain Bacteria; phylum Pseudomonadota; class Alphaproteobacteria; order Sphingomonadales; family Sphingomonadaceae; genus Allosphingosinicella. The sequence goes on from JAFAEG010000093.1 coordinate 58,347, forward strand.
ATCTACTCGAACAAGGGCGACAAATTGCAGGGCCGGCAGCTGCCGATCATGTATTCCGATCGCAAGCACGGCTTCTTCTCCATCTCCGGCAATCTCGCCACGCAGGTGCCGCAGGCGGTGGGCTGGGCGATGGCGAGCGCAATCAAGGGCGACAGCCGGATCGCCGCCGCCTGGATCGGCGACGGTTCGACGGCGGAAGGCGATTTCCATTCCGCCTGCATTTTCGCGGGCGTCTATCGGGCGCCGGTCATCCTGAACGTCGTCAACAATCAGTGGGCGATTTCCAGCTTCTCCGGCATTGCCGGCGGCCAACTCACCACCTTCGCGGCGCGGGCGATCGGCTATGGCCTGCCGGGCCTGCGGGTGGACGGCAATGACCCGCTGGCCGTCTATGCCGCGACGCGCTGGGCGGCCGATCGGGCGCGCTCGAACCTCGGCCCGACGCTGATCGAGATGTTCACCTACCGCAAGGAAGGCCATTCCACCTCCGACGACCCCACCGGCTACCGGCCGAAGGAAGAGCCGGACAATTGGCCGCTGGGCGACCCGATCGAGCGGCTGGCGCAGCATCTGCGCCTGCTCGGCGAATGGGACGACGAGCGGCAGGCGGCGATGGATGCGCAGATCGATACCGAGGTTCGCGCCGCGCAGAAGCAGGCCGAGGAACAGGGCGTGCTGCGTGCCGCCACGATCGACTTCCCGCAGCAGGTCGAGACGATGTTCGAGGATGTCTATGCCGAACTGCCCTGGAATTTGCGGGAGCAGCAGGCGGAGATGAAAGCCGAACTTGCGGAGAAACTCGGCGGAGGGTCGCCGTCATGACCGTCCGCAACATGATCCAGGCGCTCAATGACGCCCACCATGTGATGATGGAGCGCGACGACAATGTCGTCGTGATGGGCGAAGATGCCGGCTATTTCGGCGGCGTCTTCCGGGTGACCGAACATCTCCAGCAGAAGTTCGGCAAGACCCGCGTGTTCGACACGCCGATCAGCGAAAACGGCATCATGGCCACCGCGATCGGCATGGCGTGTTACGGCCTTCGGCCCGTCGCGGAGATCCAGTTCGCCGATTACATCTATCCCGGCTACGACCAGATCGTCTCCGAAGCGGCCAAGATCCGTTACCGCACCGCCGGCGAATGGAATGTGCCCTTGGTGATCCGCTCGCCTTATGGCGGCGGCATTTTCGGCGGGCAGACGCACAGCCAGTCGCCCGAGGCTTTGTTCGCGCACGTCGCGGGCCTGAAGGTGGTGATTCCGTCGACGCCATATGATGCCAAGGGGCTGCTGATTTCGGCAATCGAGGATGACGATCCGGTCGTCTTCTTCGAACCCAAGCGCATCTATAACGGCCCGTTCGACGGCTTCTTCGACCGGCCGGTGACGCCCTGGGCCAAGCATCCTGATTCCGAAGTGCCTGACGGCCATTACACCGTCCCGCTCGGCAAGGCGCGGGTGGTGAAGGAAGGCGAGCAGCTCACCATCCTGGCCTATGGCACGATGGTTCACGTCGCGCTCGCGGCGGCGGAAGCGGCCGGCGTCGATGCCGAAGTGATCGATCTTCGCACCATCGTCCCCGTCGATATCGAGACGATCGAAGAATCGGTGAAAAAGACCGGCCGCTGCGTCGTGGTGCACGAAGCCACGCGCACCGCCGGCTTCGGCGCCGAACTCGCGGCCCTGGTGCAGGAGCGCTGCTTCTATCATCTGGAAGCGCCGGTTCAGCGCGCGACCGGCTGGGACACGCCCTATCCGCACAGCCTGGAATGGGCCTATTTCCCCGGGCCGGTCCGGCTCGGCAACGCATTCAAGAAAGCTCTGGAGGGCTGACCGCAAGATGGCGCGTTACGAATTCCGCCTGCCCGACATTGGCGAAGGCATTGCCGAGGCCGAGATCGGCGCCTGGCACATCAAGGGGGGCGACGAGGTCAAGGAAGACCAGCAAGGCGCCGACATGATGACCGACAAGGCGACGGTGGAGCTGGAAAGCCCGGTATCCGGCCGCGTGCTGGAGCTGGCCGGCGAGGTTGGCGACCAGATCCCGATTGGCTCGACCCTGGTGGTGATCGAGACC
>JAFAEG010000113.1 GCA_023424095.1 Pseudomonadota bacterium
GGATGCGGCGCAGCGCCGGCAGGGCGCCGGCCGCATCGAGCCGCCGCGCCGCGGTCAGCGCCAGCGGATAATCGCCGGCCGCCAGCGCATGGTCTAGCGCCCGCTCGGCGATCACCTTGCTGTTGGGATCGGCGGCCAGCAATTGCGCGAACTGCCGGCTGGCGCGCGCATCGGCGCCGGAATCGGCCGCGACCCGCGCCTCGAGATAGGCCCGCTCCCGCGCAGGGTTGGCGAAGGCGGGCGTGGCGAGAACAGCCGCCAGCGCCCCGGCCAGCATCATACGCTTACATGTTGGGATAATTCGGTCCTCCTCCGCCCTCGGGCGTGACCCAATTGATGTTCTGGGTCGGGTCCTTGATGTCGCACGTCTTGCAGTGGACGCAATTCTGCGCGTTGATCTGCAGGCGGAAGGCGTTCCCCTCCTCGACGAATTCATAGACTCCGGCGGGGCAATAACGCTGCTCAGGCCCGTCATAGTCGGGCAAGTTCACCGCCGTCGGGACGCTCGCATCCTTCAGCGTGAGGTGGATCGGCTGATCCTCCTCGTGATTGGTGTTGGACACGAACACCGAGCCCAGCCGGTCGAAGCTGATCACGCCGTCGGGCTTGGGATAGTCGATCGGCGTCGCCAAATCCTTGCGGATCAAAGTCGTGTGATCGGCGTGATGCTTCATCGTGAACGGCAAGCCGATGCGCAAATTGCGCATCCACATGTCGGCACCGGCGAGCACAGTGCCGATCGTGCCGCCCCATTTCGCCACCAGCGGCTCGACGTTGCGGACCATCTTCAACTCGTCCGCGACCCACGAACCGTGCAGCGCGTCGTCATAGTCCTGCAGAATGTCCGCGCTCCGCTCCGCGCCGATCGCCGCGAAGGCACTTTCGGCGGCGAGCATGCCGGACTTCATCGCCGTGTGCGTGCCCTTGATCCGCGGCACGTTCACGAAGCCGGCCGAGCAGCCGATCAGGGCGCCGCCCGGAAAAGCGAGCTGCGGGATGGACTGATAACCGCCCTCGTTGATCGCGCGGGCGCCGTAGGAGACGCGCTTGCCACCCTCCAGGAACTGGCGGATCGAGGGATGCTGCTTCCAGCGCTGGAATTCCTCGAACGGCGAGAGGTACGGATTGCGATAGGAGAGCGCGACGACGAAGCCGAGCGCCACCTGATGATTGTCCTGGTGGTAGAGGAAGCCGCCACCCCAGCTGTCGTCGTCGAGCGGCCAGCCCTGGGTGTGGATGACCCGGCCCGGCTCATGCTTGTCCGGGTCGATGTCCCAGAGTTCCTTGATGCCGATGCCATAGACTTGCGGCTGGCGGCCTTCCTCCAGGTTGAACTGCCGCTTCAATTGCTTGGTCAGATGGCCGCGCGCGCCTTCCGCGAAGAAGGTATATTTGCCGTGCAGCTCCATGCCGGGCTGATAATCGCCGCGGTGCGAGCCATCGCGGGCGACGCCCATGTCGCCCGTGGCAACGCCCTTCACGCTGCCATCCTCGTGATAGAGAATTTCCGACGCCGGGAAGCCGGGGAAAATCTCGACGCCAAGTTCCTCGGCCTTGCCCGCCAGCCAGCGGCACAGGTTGCCGAGCGAGCCGGTATAGGTGCCCTTATTGTGCATGAAGCCGGGCGTGGAGAGATGCGGGATGCCGAACTTCTTCGAGCCCGTGAGCACCCAATGCTCGTTATGCGTGACCGGCACGGCGCCGAGCGGGCAGCCGTCGGCCTTCCAGTCGGGCAGCAATTCGTCGAGCGCCTTGGGATCGATCACCGCGCCCGACAGGATGTGCGCGCCGACCTCGGAACCCTTTTCGAGGATACAGACGCTGAGTTCGCGGCCCGCCTCATTGGCGAGTTGCTTCAGGCGGATCGCGGCGGAGAGGCCGGCAGGCCCAGCACCGACGATCACCACGTCATAAGGCATCGACTCGCGTTCGCTCACTCTTCCACTCTCCAGATCTGCTCGCTGGGTCGGATAAAAGGGTTTGTCGCTGTTGACCAGAGAGCCCCCGGTAGCGTGTAACGCGAGCGTGGACGGATATGCGAACGATCTGGCGGCGGAACTGGCGAGCACGCTCGACTGGTGGGCCGAGGCCGGGGTTGATGCCCTGGTGCAGGGTGACTCGCGGCAATGGCTGGTCGCCGAGGAAGTGCCCGCACCCGTTCCTGGCAGGATCGAAGATCGCAGGACGGAAGCTGGTGAAGGCTTCGCCCAACCGAGCGGAAAACCCGAGGCGGTGGTGGAAGCCCCCTTCCCGGACCAGCTCGACCTTTTTCAGGAATGGCTGCGGACCAGCACCACCCTGCCCTATGCCGCTCAAGCCGCGCCGCGCGTCTGCCCGGCGGGCGATCCTGCTGCCGGCCTGATGATCTTCGCGCCGATGCCGTCGAGCGAGGATTGCGTCGCGGGGACCTTGCTGTCGGGTGCGGCAGGACGGCTGTTCGACCGCATGCTGACCGCGATCGGGCGGAGCCGCGAGACCGTCTATCTGGCCGGGCTCAGCTGTTTCCGCCCTGCCGGCGGCCGCTTCGACCGCAGCGGGGGCGAGCGCTGCACGGCCATCGCGCGGCACCATGTCGCGCTGGCCGCGCCGAAGACATTGCTGCTGCTCGGCGACGCCTGTTCCAAGGCGCTGCTCGGCATCGGCGCGGTCGCCGCGCGCGGCAAAATCCATCGGATCGAAGCCGACGGCCAGAGCTTCGACGCGGTCGTGACGCTCAACCCCGAATATCTGCTGTCACAGCCGGCCGCCAAGGCGATGGCCTGGGCCGACCTGCAACTGCTGATGGAAAATCTCGCCGCAAAGGGCTGATCCTCAGCGCGGCGGCGTCGCGAAGCGGCTGACGCTATCTGTTGGTCGGCACCGCGAAGCGGCTGCCTTGGTTCCACTGCGGGCGTCCTTCGGCATTGGCGATCCGAAGCGCCAGATTGGCGATGAAATCGTGGAGGCGGATCTCATCCTGCGGGAAAATCCGCGTCGTCATGTCATCGGACGGCTGGTGATAGCGCTCGGCCCGGAAGGCGCGCTCCGTCTCCGCTTCCGGCGTTTCGGCCGCAAAGCCGAACTTGAAGGCGACCGCCGGGATGCCCGCCTCGATGAAGGCGAACTGGTCGGAGCGGATGAAGCTGTTGCGCTCCGGAAACGGGTCGGGCGCGAGCGGCAGGTTCATCCTCACGCCGACCGCCTGCGCATCCGCGCCGATCGAGCTTTCCTCCGCGCCGAGCACGGTCACGCTGGTCAGCGGATAGAGCGGCAGCGCCATGTCGTAATTCAGGTTTGCGACGATGCTCTCGCGCGGCACCGTCGGATTGCGCACGAAATAGCGCGCGCCGAGCAGGCCCTTCTCTTCCGCGGTGACGAAGGTGAACAGGATCGAGCGGCGCGGGCGCTGCGCCTGCAATTGCTCGGCAATGTCGATCAAAGCGGCGGTGCCGGCGGCATTGTCGAGCGCGCCATTGTAGATCGAATCGCCATTCACCGGCTCGCCGATGCCGTAGCCGTCGGTATGCGCGGTCATCACGATATATTCGTCGCGAATCGCCGGGTCACTGCCGGGCAAGCGGGCGACCACGTTCGGCGTGACGATCGTCGAGCGGGTCGCGGCGAAAGTCCCGGTCAGGCGAGCGGCGATCTCGATGCGGGGCAAGGGCTGCCCGGCGCGCGCCGCCGCGAGGATACCCGCGAAGCTGGCGCCTGAACCGGCGAAGAGCCGCTCATTCTCAGCCGGGTTCCAGGCCATGTCGAGGAACGGGCTGGCCTGATCGGCGGCATAGATTCCGGGTCGGGCCGTCGCCGTCACGCGCGTCCAGGCCTCCGGCGTCGCGGCTGGCGCGCCCAGCACGATCGCGCCGACGGCGCCGCGCTCGGCATAGGTGCGCAGCCGCGTGCCGAGCGCGCTGCTCAGCGCATTGGCGGGCAAGCCCTGCGGACGACCGCCGACATAGACGACGATCTTGCCGGTCAGATCCAGGCCCGCCAGATCGTCATGCCCGGCATCGGGGATGTGCAGGCCGAAGCCGACGAAGACCAAAGGCGCGTCGATCCGCGCCGGAATCGGCCGGCCGGCCTGGACATTCGCCATCGCCGGCAATGCGACCGGCTGGCTGATGCCGCCAGCGACAAGGGTGGCGTTCGATCCCGCCGCGTCAAAACGCTGCTCGATGAACTGGATCGGCTGGAGAAAACCTTCGGTCCCCGCCGGCTCGAGGCCGAGGCGCCGCAACTCGCCGACAATATGCTCGACCGCGCGCATATGGCCCGGCGTGCCCGCGGCGCGGCCCTCCATCTCGTCGCTTGCGAGGATCGCGACCTGTTCCTGCCAGCGGGTTGCGCGATCGGCCTGGCCCGTCGCCGTTTGCGCCAGCGCGGGGCTCGCGACGGTGAGAGCCAAAGCCAGCAGGATCGCGCGACGCATACTCAATCTCCTCGTTCGCGGGCCTCTTCGCATGGCGTCGAAGCGGAAGCAATTTCGATCCTTGTTCCGCCTTTGTTCTCGTTCTAGAATGCGGACGTGACTCGCCCAGACGCCCGCCCCGGCCGTGGCGCGCCCGAGAATCGGACGCCGACACGCTTCAACCTGCCGACCCGCGAGGCCGACGGCGACTGGCTGGACGAGCGCCAGGCGCAGGATGGCGAGCGACGGCTCCGCACGAGTGTCACGGTCGAGGAGCCGCGCACGATCATCGCCCGCAACACCTCGCCGGACATCGGCTTCGACCGCTCGATCAATCCCTATCGCGGCTGCGAACATGGCTGCATCTATTGCTTCGCGCGGCCAACCCACGCTTATCACGACCTGTCCCCGGGCCTGGATTTCGAGAGCAAATTATTCGCCAAGCCGAGCGCCGCGAAGCTGCTGCGCGCCGAACTGGCCAAGCCCAATTATGCCTGCCAACCGATGGCGCTCGGCACGAACACCGACCCCTATCAACCGATCGAGGGCAAGTGGCGGATCACCCGCTCGGTCCTCGAAGTGCTCGCCGAATGCCGGCACCCGTTCACGATCACCACCAAGTCCGACCGGGTATTGCGCGACCTGGACATCATCGCGCCGATGGCGGCGGAGCGGATGGCCAATGTCGCCATCTCGATCACGTCGCTGACGCCGGAGATTTCACGCACGCTGGAGCCGCGCGCGCCGTCCGGGCGCAAGCGACTGGCGGCGGTGAAGAGACTGGTCGAAGCCGGCGTGCCCGCCATCGTCGCGATCGCGCCGGTGGTGCCGCAGGTGACCGATCACGAACTGGAAGCGATCGTGGAGGCCGCCGCGGAGGCTGGGGCGAAGGGCGTCTTCTATCTGCCCGTCCGCCTGCCGCATGAGGTCGCGCCCTTGTTTCGCGCCTGGCTGGACGAACATTATCCCGACCGCGCCGACAAGGTGATGCACACGATCCAGGCGATGCGCAGCGGGCGGGACAACGATCCCAATTTCTTCACCCGCATGCAGGGCTTCGGACCGTGGGCGGACCTGCTGCGCGCGCGGTTCCAACGGGCAGTCGCGAAGGCGGGCTTCCCGCCGAGGCGCCTGCCGCTGCGCACCGACCTGTTCGAACCGCCGCAGGGGGCGCAGCTCAGGCTTCTGTGAGCAGTTTTCGTCATTCCAGCGAAAGCTGGAATCTCATTTCACTTTCCGACGCGGCACCAAGGCACTGAGATTCCAGCTTTCGCTGGAATGACGAACAAAGGGTGAGGCTCAGAGCGAGCGGCTCACCACTTCCTTCATGATTTCGTTGGTGCCGCCGAAGATGCGTGTCACCCGCGCGTCGCGCCACAGGCGGGCGATCAGATATTCGTTCATGTAGCCGGCACCACCGTGCAGCTGGAGCGCGACGTCGCAGACTTCGCCCTGCAATTCGGTGTGCCAGAGCTTCGCGGCCGACGCCTCGGCGGCGGTCAGTTCGCCCGCAATGTGGCGCCGAAGCGCCCAGTCGAGATGCGCCCAGCCGACCTGCAATTTCGTCTTCAGGTCCGCCAGCGTGAAGCGGGTATTCTGGAAGTCGAACACGGTCTTGCCGAACGCCTTGCGATCCTTGGTGAACGCCAGCGCCTCGTCAAAGGCGCGCTGGGCAGAGGCTTGCGCGCCCACCGCAATCTGCAGCCGCTCCTGCGGCAGCTGGTTCATCAAATAAGCGAAGCCAGCGCCTTCCGCGCCGATCAGATTGGCGCGCGGCACGCGCACGTCCTGGAAGAACAATTCCGACGTGTCCTGAGCGTGCAGGCCGATCTTGTCGAGGTTGCGGCCACGCTGGAAACCGGGCCGGTCGGATTCGACCAGGATCAGCGACGTGCCACGCGCTCCACCGCTGGGATCGGTCTTCACGAAGACGATGATCAACTCGGCCTGCTGGCCATTGGTGATGTAGGTCTTTGAGCCGTTGACGATATAATCGTCGCCGTCGGCGATCGCGGTGGTGCGGATGCCCTGCAGATCGGAGCCCGCGCCCGGCTCGGTCATCGCGATCGCGGTCGGCGTTTCGCCCGAAATCATTTTCGGCAGCCAGTGCGCCTTCTGTTCTTCCGAGCCGTAATGGACCAGATAGGGCGCGACGATATCGGAATGGAGGCCAATGCCGGCGGTGGAGCCGAGATAGCCCAGCTCCTCGTTGATCACGGCATTATAGCCATAATCGAGCGCCAGCCCGCCATATTCCTCGGGCACGTTCGGGCAGAGCAGGCCCGCCTCGCCAGCGACGCGCCAGAAGCTCTTGTCGATCTCGCCTTGCTCTTCCCAGCGCTCGAGATGCGGGGTCAATTCGGTGGAGAAGAGCCGCCGCACGGAGTCGCGAAACTGCTCATGCTCGGGCGTGAAGGCGGTGCGATGGCTGGTATCGAGCATCATGCGTCATAATCCACTTCTACGCCCTCGCCTTTCGGCACGGACTGGCAGGTGAGGACATAGCCCGCGGCGATCTCGTCGTCGCTGAGGCCGTAGCGCGCGGCCATCGTGACCTCGCCGGTCAGCACGCGGGCGCGGCAGGTGGCGCAGACCCCGGCCTTGCAGGCGAAGGGCGCAGGCAGGCCCGCGAGCCGGGCGCTGTCGAGGATGTTGCCGGCCTCCGCATTGAACGGCACCCGGCGCTTGCGGCCATCCAGGGTGACGGTCATCGCCAGGCCGGCGGCCTCGTCCTGCAATTTCTGCATCTCCGCAGCCATCGCGGCGGACGGGCGGCCAGCGGTGAAGCGCTCGACGAGGATGCGGTCAGCGGGGACACCCACCTCCTTCAGCGCCTCCTCGGCCGCGTCCATCATCGGGCCGGGGCCGCAGATGAAGAAGGCGTCGACCTCTTCCGGCTCGATCAGCGAGCCCAGGATCAGGTCGCATTTCGCCCGGTCGAGGATGCCGTTGAACAGCTCGATTTCCTCAAATTCGTCGGCGAGGAAATGGTGGACCTGCAGGCGGCCCATGAAGCGGTTCTTGAGGGCCGCCAGTTCTTCGAGGAAGATCACCGACTGGCTGTCGCGATTGCCGTAGAAGAGGGTGAACTTGCTGTCCGGCTCGGTCAGCAAGGCCGTCTTCAACAGCGACAGCACAGGGGTGATGCCGGAGCCGCCCGCGAAGCCGGCATAATGGTTCTTCGCCTCTGGCCGGAACTCCCAGGTAAAGGAGCCGTGCGGCGGCATCACCTCGATGCTGTCGCCGGGCGCCAGATTGTCGTTCGCCCAATTGGAAAAGACGCCGCCGGCGATCCGCTTGACCGTCACCTTCAACTGCCCGTCCTGCGGCGCGACGCAGAGCGAGTAATTGCGGCGAATGTCCTCGCCGCCGATGTCGGCCTTCAGGGTCAGATGCTGGCCGGGCCTGAAGGCGAATTCGCCCGCGAGCATTTCGGGAATGGCGAAACGGATCGAGCGCGCTTCGGCGGTCTCGTCGACGATTTCGGCGATGGTGAGGAGATGGAAGGCAGCGCTCATCCGGCGTCCATGCCCCGCCTCAATGGCATTTGAAAAGGTCGAACGGTTCCGCGCAGGAGCGACAGCGCCACAACGACTTGCACGGGGTCGAGCCGAAGCGGCTGATCTCCTCCGTCTCGGCCGAGCCGCATTGCGGACAGGTCGGTATCCCGCGGGTCGGCGGGGCGATGCCGTAAGCGTGAAGTTTCTCGCGACCCGCCGGCGTGATCCAGTCGGTCGACCAGGGCGGCGAGAGCGTGGTTTCGATCGCGAGCTCGCGATAGCCGGCGGCGTCGAGCGCCTCGCGCACCATCGTCTCGATCACCAACGTGGCCGGGCAGCCGGTGTAAGTCGGCGTCAGCACGACGCGGCGCTCGTCTACCGACCGGACGATGCCGAGATCGACGATCGACAGCGCCGGGATTTCCGGGTCGGGAACGGCGCGCAGCACCTCCCAGACCCCGTCCGTCTCAAGCGAACGGTCCCGGGTGGCAGCGGCTACCATTTCGCGTCCGGATAGCTGCGCGGCAGATATTGCATCACCGCCAGCAGGTGGCCGAGATGCTCGCTATGGTGGCCGTGACGGCCGCCGAGGATCGGGCGGTGGTCGCTCGGCGCCTGCAGACCGGCTTCGGCCAGCACGCTGCGCACCCGCGCGTCATAGCCGGTGCGGATGCTCGCCAGGTCCGGCAACAGACCGCGCACCGCCGCGTCCGAAGCGACCTCGTCCACCTCGAACAATTCCGGAATGAACCGCCACATCCAGTCGAGCCCGTCGGCCATGCGCCGCGCGCTTTCCTCGGTGCCGTCGCCCAGGCGAATGACCCATTCGGCGGCCAGTTCCTCGTGATAGGCGACTTCCTTCACCGCCTTGGCCGCGACCGCCGCGATGCGATCGTCGGCGCTGGCCGCTAGCTGATCGAACAGCCTTTTCTGCCAGGCGGAGAACAGGAATTGCCGCGCCATCGTCTGCGCGAAATCGCCATTGGGCTGCTCGACCAGCAGGCAATTCTTGAAATCGAGGACATCGCGGCGGAAGGCCAGCGCATCGCCGTCGCGACCCTTGCCTTCGACTTCGCCGGCGAGGTTCAGGAAATGCGTCGCCTGCCCGATCAGATCGAGCGCGATATTGGCGAGGCTGAGATCGACCTCGACGCTCGGCGCATGCCCGCACCATTCGCCGAGCCGCTGGCCAAGGATCAGACTGTCGTCGCCGAGACGCAGCAAGGTCTCGAACAGGATCTGGCCATGCGCCTCGTCCACCGGTGTGTCGAAGGCACCGCCGGGATGGATGTTCGCGGCAATGAGTTCGTCCTCGGGACGAATGGGCGGAAGGCTGGGCATCAGATGTGGGTTATGCCTTCGGGGATGTCGTAAAAGGTCGGGTGACGGTAGATCTTGTCCGCCGCCGGATCGAAATTCTGCGCGTCGTCAGCGGGGTCACTGGCGACGATCTGCGCCGAGGGCACAACCCACAGGCTGATCCCCTCCATCCGCCGCGTATAGGTGTCGCGGGCGTGGCGCAGCGCGATCTCCGCGTCCGGCGCGTGCACGCTGCCGACGTGACGATGCGACATGCCGCCTTTGGCGCGGACGAACACTTCCCAGAGCGGCCAATCCTTGCTCATGCCGCGACCGCCTTGCGGGCATGCTTCTCGGCATAAGCGGCGGCGGCTTCGCGCACCCAGGCGCCATTGTCCCAGGCGTCGCGGCGGGCCTTCATCCGCTCCTTTGCGACCGGTCCCTCACCCTTCACCACGGCGTAAAATTCCTCCCAGTCGACCGCGCCGAAATCATAGCCGCCCTTCTCCTCGTTCCACTTGAGGTCGGGGTCGGGGACGGTGAGGCCGATCGCGTCCGCCTGCGGCGCGGTGATGTCGACGAACTTCTGCCGAAGCTCGTCATTGGTGTCGCGCTTGATCCGCCAGCGCATCGACTGCGCGGTGTTGGGGCTGTTGTCGTCGGTCGGGCCGAACATCATCAGCGACGGCCACCACCAGCGATTGAAGGCGTCCTGCATCATCCGCTGCTGGTCCGGCGTGCCCGCCATCATCGCCATGCAGATTTCATAGCCCTGGCGCTGGTGGAAGCTCTCCTCCTTGCACACCCGCACCATGGCGCGGGCATAGGGGCCGTAGGAGGTGCGCTGCAGCGGCACCTGGTTCATGATCGCCGCGCCATCGACCAGCCAGCCGATCGCGCCGATGTCGGCCCAGGTCAGGGTCGGGTAGTTGAAGATCGTGCTGTACTTCGCCTTGCCCGAATGCAGCGCCTCGATCATTTCCTCGCGGCTGGTGCCGAGCGTTTCGGCGGCGCTGTAGAGATAGAGGCCGTGGCCCGCCTCGTCCTGCACCTTGGCGAGCAGGATGGCCTTGCGGCGCAGCGACGGCGCGCGGCTGATCCAATTGCCCTCGGGGAGCATGCCGACGATCTCGCTATGCGCATGCTGGCTGATCTGCCGCGTCAAGGTGCGGCGATAGGCCTCGGGCATCCAGTCCTTCGGCTCGATGAATTCGTCCGCCGCCACCCGCGCCTCGAAGGCGGCGAGCCTGGCCGGATCCTCGATCGCCTGGACGTTGCCGGCGCCCTGCGCGCCCTTGCTCAGTTCGGTCGTGTACATGCTCGTTCCTTGCGTCCCGACCTATATGGGGTCAACCGGCCAGCCTTCCAAAATCTCCACGAAGCGGGACAGCCAGGCGTTGGTCTGGTGGCCGTCGACGACGCGGTGATCGATGGTGAGGCTGACATAAGCGAGCGGGCGGATCTGGATGGCGTCGGCGCCGTCCACCTCGCGCACCACCACCCTCTTCTCCAATTTGCCGATGCCCAGGATCGCCGATTGCGGCTGGGCGATGATGATCGGGCTGGCGAAGAGCGAGCCGGAGACGCCGTGGTTGGAGATGGTGAAGGTGCCGCCAGAGACGTCCTTGCCGGTCAATTTCTCGCCGCGCGCCTTCTCGACCAGTTCGTCCAGCCCGGCGGCGATGCCCTCGAGATCGAGGCTTTCGGTGTTGCGCAGGACGGGAACGATCAGGCCCTTCTCGCCCAGCGCTGTGCCGACGCCGATGTTCACGTCGCCGAACAGCTCCAGCCGGTCCTCGTGCCAGCGGCTGTTGATCGCCGGGGCGACTTTCATCGCCTCCGCCGCCGCGGCGACGAAGTAAGCGGTGTAGGTGAGCTTGATGCCCTTCGCCGCGAACGCCGCCTTGTGGCGCTCGCGATGGCGGATGATCGCGGTGAAATCCGCCTCGAAGACGGCGGTCACGTGCGGCGCCTGGGTGACCGAGGCGAGCATATTCTCGGCGATCTTGAGGCGCATGCGGTCGTGCGGGACATCGCGGGAGGCGAGCGCGGGGGTTGAGGCTTTCGCCTGGCCACCCGAGGCGACGACCTTGTCCACATCGGCGCGGGTGACGCGGCCGTTGCGGCCGGTGCCGGCGATGCGGGCGGGGTCGATATCGTGCTGGAGGCAGGCGCGCTTGACAGAGGGGGAGAGCCGCATTTCGCGCACGGCGCCCTGGCTGCTCCCGGGCGAAGCCAGAGGTCCAGTTTCTTCGATCGGGGTCTGGGCCCCGGCCTGCGCCCGGGAACCGATGGGCGCGGATTCGACCGCGGCCCCCTCGCCTGCAGCCGCCATCCGCCCGAGCAACGCCCCGGGCGCGGCCTCCGCATCCGGACCGAGCAAGATCTCGCGCAACACGCCGCTCGCCGGCGCCGGCACTTCCATCGCGACCTTGTCGGTCTCGAGCTCCACCAGCGGCTCATGCTCGACCACCGTCTCGCCGACCGCTTTCAGCCAGCGCGCGACCACGGCCTGCGTGCCCTCGCCTTCCACCGGAACGATGATGTCGATCATGCTCAGAAGGCCACCAATTCTTCGATCTTCGCGCGAATGCCTGCCACCGAAGGCACCGCCCAATCCAGCAACACCGGATTATGCGGGCTCGGAATGTCCGGCATGGTAACGCGCGCGACGGGCGCGTCGAGGTCCAGAAACGCCTCGTCCGCCACCACCGCCGCGATTTCCGCGCCGAAGCCGCCGGAGCGCAGATCCTCGTGGACGATCAGGCAGCGGCGGGTCTGGCGCACGCTCGCCAGCACCATCTCGCGGTCCCACGGCACCAAGGTGCGCAGGTCGATCACGTCGCCGGACAATTCGCCCAGCGCCTCTTCGCAACGCGCCACCATCGCGCCCCAGGTCACGATCGTGATCTTGTCGCCCTCGCGGGTCTTGCGGGCACGGCCGAACGGCAGGACATAATCGTCGCCCGGCCAGGGCCGCCGCGCCCAGCTGTCGTCCAGCATCGCGCGATGCTCCAGGAACACCGCCGGATCGTTGCCGCGCAAAGCCGCGCGCAGCAGGCCGACCGCATCCTCGGTGTTGCTCGGCACCGCGACCAGCCATCCGGGATTGTGGACGAACTGCACCTCGTTGGTCTGGCTGTGCCAGGGATCGCCGCACTTCAGGAAGCCGACCGGCATGCGCAGCACCATCGGCGCGGCGAAGCGATTGTTGGTCCGCCAGCGCATCGTGCCGCAATCGTTGATCTGCTCGAGCGCCGGCTCGGCATATTTGCGGAACTGGATTTCCGGCACCGGCAGCAGCCCGGCGGCGGCCAGACCAACCGCACGGCCGATAATTCCCTCTTCCGACAGGCTGGTGTCGAAGACACGGTCGAAGCCGTGCTTCTCCTGCAGGCCCTGAGTCACGCCATGAACGCCGCCCTTCGGCCCGATATCCTCGCCGAACAGCAGCATCCGCGGATTGGCGCTCAGCTCCTGGTCGAGCGTCCGCCGGATCGCCGCCGCCATGGTGATGCGCGGGCCTTCGGAGCGCGGCTCGTCATGGGACCAGGGCGCGTCATAACCGTGCCGCCACTGGCCGCCCTCGGCCTGCAATTCGCCCTCGAAGAACAGATGCCGCATGACGCTTTCGGGCTCGGCGACGGGCCGCGCCTCGGCCTCGGCCAGCGCGTCGGCGACGATCCGGTCGACCTCATCACCGATCCGGTCCCACTCGGCCGGATCGAACATCGCCTGCAGCTTCGGGAAGGGATCGCGCGCCCATTCGGACTGGACGAATTCGGGGACCTTGTAGGCCTGCGTGTCCTGATAGGAGTGGCCCTGCAGCCGCGGCACCTTCAGGCGCAGCAAAGCCGGGCCGAAATGCCCCCGCACATAGGCCACCGCTTCCTTCACCAGCCGCGCCGCCTCGTGCGGATCGGTGCCGTCGCCGGCGAAGATCTTCAGGCCGCCGAAGCTGGCGAGGTTCGCGGCGATGTCACCGCCTGGCGTCTGAAATTCAGACGGCACGGAAATGCCGTAGCCATTGTCCTCGATCGAGAAGAGCATCGGCAATTTCTGCGTCGTCGCGATGGTCAGCGCCGACCAGAAGCCGTTCGTCGCTACCGACGCGTCGCCGCCCAGCACCACCGCGATCGACTGCGCGTAGGCCTGATCTTCCAGCACATCGGCGTAATAAGTGATCGCCTGCGCCCAGCCGGCGGTCGGGGTATATTGCGCGCCCACCCCGCCTGACATCGGCAAAGCCGAGGGGCCGTCGGGATTGGGGAAGTTGAACACCACGCCGATGTCGCGGCCGTCCGAATAGCCGCCGGCCTTGCCCATGTTCGACCCCAGCGCATCCGCGATCGGCACGCCAAGCGCGAGCAGCAGGGGCCGCGAGCGATAATAGCCACAGACCGCGTCCGTCCTTTCGGTGAGCAGGCTGCCGAGCATGACCTGCGCCATGTCGTGGCCGCGCGCGCTGAACTGATAGAGCACCTTGCGCGCCGGAACGAGCTCCTCCTCCTCCAGCCGGTCGAGCGCGCGGCTCAGCCGGACGAGGTGGGCGATCCGCCGCCAGTCAAAAGCGGGATCCCCAGCCTGGCTCGTGTCGAGCTCCATCTCGTGCGTAGAAGCCACTGACCACCCGTATTGCAGGTTCGAACCAGGCGAAGATTAGCCGAAGGAAACGAAAAAATCTCTTCAGAATCTCCGCAAATACGGGCATTCATGTCGAAACCGTTTCAGGAATTGCCGACAAAGTGATAGAAACCGCTCAACTGGACAGCATCGACCGGCGCATCGTCCGGGAGCTGCAGGTCGATGCCGGCCTCAGCCATGCGGCTCTGGCGGAGCGGGTCGGCTCCTCGCCCGCCTCGGTGTGGCGTCGGATCCGGGCGCTGGAGGCGGACAACGTCCTGGGCGCCACGATCCGCCTCGCCGACGCCAAGGCGCTTGGCTGGCCGGTCAACGTGATGTGCCAGGTGCGGATGATGCGCCAGACGTCCGACGACCGCGCCCGCTTCGAGGAATTCATCCAGTCGCGCGAGCAGATCGTCGAATGCTATTCGATGTCCGGCGAATGGGACTATCTGCTGCGCATCATCGTCGGCAGCGTCGAGGATTATGAGCAGTTCATCATGCGCGAATTGCTCGGCCATCCCAGCGTCGCGACCGCAGCCTCGAACTTCGCGCTGCGCCAGGTCAAATACACCACGGCGATCCCGACATGAGGGTCAGTTTCTACGGCAGCCTGGCCGAATTGATCGCGCGCGAAATCAATTTCACGCTGCCGCGCGGCGCGACGGTCGGCGACGTTCGTGACCAGCTCGCGGTTCAACATCCCGCAGCGGCAGGCGCGCTGTCAGGGCGGGGCGTCCGCGCCTTCGTGGATGATGTTGTCGCGACCGACGATGCGGTGTTGAGTGACGCAGTGGAACTGGCCTTCCTCCCTCCGCTGTCCGGGGGCTGAGATGAATATCCACGCCCGCCTCGCCACCGGCCCAATCGATCCGCGCGACGAGCTTGCGGCGATCGAGGCGAGCGGGGCCGGCGCCGTCGCCAGTATGATCGGCAGGACGCGGGAGGCGCGCGCGGACGGCGCCGCGATCCATGGCCTGTTCCTCGATCACCACCCGCGCCTGACCCCGCAATCGCTCGACGCCGTCGCGCAGGACGCCGCCGCGCGGTTCGGCCTGATCGCGGTGCGCGTCGTCCATCGTTGCGGCATGATCGCCCCGGGCGAGGCGATCGTGTTCGTTGCGGCAGCCGCTGCGCATCGCCGGACGGCGCTCGACGCGGTGGACTATCTGATGGACCGGCTGAAGACGGAAGCGGTCTTCTGGAAGCGCGAGGATGCGGTTGACGGATCGCGCTGGATCGAGCCTACCGACGCCGACCGCGCGGACCGCGCGCGCTGGGAAGATTGATGCACGGGATCGACGAAAAACTCACTTTCCATCCGCTCGGCATTGCGGTGCTCGTCGTCTCCGACACGCGGACCGAGGAGACCGACAAATCGGGCGCCTTGCTGGCCGAGCGAGTCACCGGCGCTGGCCACCAGCTCATGGCCCGCACGATCGTCGCGGACGAGGTGGCGGCGATCCAGGCGCAGGTCTCCGCATGGGCCGACGACCCTGCGATCGACATCATCATCTCCACCGGCGGCACCGGCTTCGCCCCGCGCGACGTAACCCCGGAAGCCGTGCGCCCGATGCTCCGCCGCGAAATGGACGGCTTCGCGGTGGTCTTTCACCAGGCGAGCCTCGGCACGGTCGGGGTCGCCACCTTGCAGTCCCGCGCGCTTGCCGGGCAGATTGGCGACACCTTCATCTTCTGCCTGCCCGGCTCCACCGGCGCCTGCCGCGACGGCTGGGATCTGGTGCTGGCAAAGGAACTCGACAGCCGCCACCGCCCCTGCTCGCTCGCGGGCAACATTCCCCGGCTGGAGGGGCTGGTATGACGCTCAGCCATGTCGACGCCGGCGGCCGAGCGGCGATGGTCGATGTCTCCGACAAGCCGACCACTGCGCGCACCGCCACCGCGCGCGGCGAACTGCGCTGCCGCCCCGAGACACTCGCAGCCGTTGCCGAAGGCACCGCCCCGAAAGGTGCGGTCATGCACACCGCCGAGCTGGCCGGAATCATGGCCGCCAAGCGCACCGCCGATTTGATCCCGCTCTGTCACCCTTTGCCGCTGACCAAGGTGGCGGTGCGGATCGAAGCCGACGACGCTTTGCCCGGCTTTCGGGTCGAGGCCGAAGTCAGAACCCAGGGCCAGACCGGCGTCGAGATGGAGGCGCTGACCGCCGTGTCGGTGGCTTGCCTCACCCTGTTCGACATGCTGAAGGCGATCGACCGGACGATGGTGATCGGCGCGATCGAGGTGACCGCCAAAAGCGGCGGCAAGTCCGGGAGCTGGAACCCGGCATGAAGAGGATCGAGATTATGGAATTGACGCGTCGCGGCTTCATCGGGCTCACCGCGGCCGCCCTCGTCGCGTGCGGGGCGCGTGAGCCAGAGCGGCGGATCATCGTCCACCGCTCGGCGAGCTGCGGCTGCTGCGGCGGCTGGGTCGACCACCTCCGCGCATCCGGCTTCGACGTGACCGTCGACATGAATGAGGATCTGCAGCCGATCGCCGACCGGCTGGGGATCGTGAACGCCTTGCGCTCCTGCCATACCGGCGAAATCGGCGGCTATTTCGTGGAAGGCCACGTCCCCGCTTCGGATATCGAGCGGCTGCTGCTGGAGCGGCCCGACGCGCGCGGGATCGCCGTGCCGGGCATGCCGATCGGCTCACCCGGCATGGAAATGGGCGACCAGCGCGATCGCTACGTCACCTATCTGGTCGCGCGCGACGGCTCGACCAGCGTCTTCACCGTCCACAACGGCTAAAGACGCGGGCTAGAAGCGTCCCCGCACCTGGAAGGCGAAGATCGGCCCGATCAGCCGGTCGCGCTGTTCGTAGAAATCCACCGGCCCGTCGCGGCGGCCGACATAGACCGTGCGGTCCCAGGTCTGCCGCGCGTCGGCAATATTGCCGACCGTCGCCCGCACCGTCAGCCCGAACACGTCCTTGTGCTCGACATAGGCGTTCAGGAAGGCCGGCCCTTCATTCTGCCGTCCCAGTTCGTTCAGGCGATAGTTGAAGCTGTTCTTCAGGCTCGACCAGGCGCTGCCGATCGCCCAGTCGCTGCCCGGAATATCCCAGCGGAACTGCCCTTCGATGAAGCGGCGGTTGACGTTGCTGATCTGCCTGGTCTCGCCGGTCAGCGGGTCCTCGACCTCGGTATGCTGGAGCAAAAGGCGCAGATCGAGCCGCGCCCCGATCCAGCCGAACGGATCGAAATTGATCGTCGAGCGCCAGTCGAGCGCTATCCGCATCGCGCTGTCGATATTGCCGATCCCCTGCCCGGTCGCGCCGATCGGGATGACGTCGATCACGTCCTGGACCTTGTGGTAGAATGCCCGCAGCGTCGTCTGGCCGTAGGGACCGAAGCGCCGGACGGCCTCGACCTCCGCTTCCCAGCTTTGCGGCGGCACCAGATTGACGTTGCCGGCGCTGCCCGTGTCGTCGGCAAGTTCGACGCTGTCGACGAAGTTGAAGAAGCTGATCTGGCCGACCCGGCGGCTGAGCCGCAGGTTCAAAGTCGTGTTCGCATCGGCATTCCATGCCAGGTTGATATTGCCCTTCGGCCGGATGAACTCGCGGGTCAGGCCGCCGGCGCCGACCTGGGAAAGCTGCGAATATTCCGCGCCGGCCGCGACCTGGATGGTCAGATTGTCGGCGAGCGGCCGGCTGTAGCTGAGAATGCCCTCGTAACGGGCTTCCTCGACCCGCGCGTCGCTGCCATCGAATGGCGCGAGGTTGATGCTGCCGTCCCCCTGCAGGGTGCCGAACAATGAGGCGACCTGCAGCGCGTTGAACGCGGCCTCGCCGGAAATCTGCCAGTCACCACCGAGCGCGCGGATGCGATATTCGGCGCGCGCGATCCGCTCCAGCTCGCCGGAATCGCGGACGAAATAGGAGCCCTGGGTCGGCCGGCCGTCGCGGAAACTGATGACGGCCTGATCCTGCAGCAGATCGGCGACATAACGCTGCAGGCCGATCAGCTTCAGCCGGCCGGAGCCCAAAGCGAATTCGAAATCGCCGCCAATCTCGTAATTGTGGCCGTCTTCCTCGCTTCGCACCTGACGGTCGAAAGGCGTCTCACCGGGCCGCGTGCGCACGCCATTTTCGATGAAATTGTACCAGAAGTCGCGGTAGATCATGTTGAGATTGCCGACCGAACTGCCCGGCCCGTCGATCACGAAACGGGCGCTGACCCGCGGCTGATCGAAATTGGATTGAAGCTCGTCCCGGCGGCTTTCGCGCAAGCTCCGGTCGGCGTTGAGGATCAGGGTCGGGCCGCCGGCGGCGCCGCGCGACGCCTGGTTTTCCAGGCCGAGCGTGAACTCCACCGGCCCCTGCTTCCCGCTGACCGAGACGCTGAAGCGGGAATAAAGCGGCTCGGAGAAATTCGGGCGGAATTCGGGGTTCCAGCTGAATTGCCCGGTCAGTCCCTGCGCGCGGACGACGATATTGGCGATCTGGCCGGACAGGCCCGGAATATCGAGCGTCGCCGCATCCGCGATCTCGATCCGCACGACATTGCCCGCCGGAATGCGGCCAAGCTGGGTGACGATATCGTCCGACTGGTTGGAGACGCGCTGGCCGTTCAGCAGCACGTTACCGCTCGCCTGCCCCAGGCCGCGCTGGACCTGCGCCGACTGGATGGTGAAGCCCGGCACGCGCTGCAGCATGTCGAGCGCGGTGCGCGGTGCGTAGCGGGTGAAATCCTCCGGCGTGTAGGTGCGGCGACCTTCCGGCGCGGCAGCCTCCTGCGGCGCGGCCGTTTCTTCATTTGCGGAAGGCGTCGGGGTGGGAGTGGGCGCCGGTGCCGGAGCGGGCGGCGGCGTTTCGGTCTGGGCAAAAGCCGGCGGGGCCAGGATCAAGGCCGCAGCCGCAACGCCAACCGCCAGACGGGTGCGGGCGGTGTAGCCCTCCGATGAAATACGCAAATGCCCCTCCACAAGGCGCGGGTCGCGCCGTTGCGACATGTGTAGCAGGATGCGTGCCAAGCCGTTCGTCGGCAAATCCCGTCATGTTGTCGAAAAATCAGGCAGAATCCGTCCGCT
Organism: Pseudomonadota bacterium; assembly: GCA_023424095.1. GTDB lineage: Bacteria > Pseudomonadota > Alphaproteobacteria > Sphingomonadales > Sphingomonadaceae > Allosphingosinicella. The sequence continues at coordinate 18,852 of JAFAEG010000113.1, forward strand.
AGCGGACAGGGAACGGCCCGCCCTCTGTCCGGAATCGGACACCTCGCCGCAGGGTAGGTGGCTGTGCTAGCGACGGCGCATGCACCCGCTTTACGCCAACATGCCGGTCTCCTTTTTCGAGCGCATGTCGATGCGCGCGCGGGAGACGGGCGCGATCAATCTCGGCCAGGGTTTCCCGGATGCGAACGGCCCGCCCGAGGTGCTGGCGGCGGCCGCTCGGGCGCTGACCGAACGCTCCAACCAATATCCGCCCATGCTGGGCCTGCCGGAATTGCGCAGCGCCGTGGCCGATCATTATCGCGCCGCGCAGGGCTTGGATCTGACGGCGGAGGAAGTGGTCGTCACCTCCGGCGCGACCGAGGCGATCGCCGCCGCGATCCTCGCCATCGTCTCGCCGGGCGACGAGGTTCTGCTCTTCCAGCCACTCTACGACGCCTATCTACCGCTGGTGCAACGGGCCGGCGGCACGGCGCGACTGGTGCGGCTCGCACCGCCCGACTGGCGGATCACCCGCGCGGCGCTGGAGGCGGCACTCACGCCCGCGACCAAAGCGGTGATCCTGTGCAATCCGCTCAACCCGGCCGCCTCGGTGGCCAGCGCCGAAGAACTCGCCCTGCTCGCCGATTTCTGCGTCTCGAACGATCTGCTCGCGATCAGCGACGAGGTCTGGGAACATGTCACCTTCGACGGCGCGCAGCATCGGCCGCTGATGGCCCAGCCCGGCATGCGCGAGCGCACCCTGAAGATCGGCTCGGCCGGGAAGATCTTCGCGATGACCGGGTGGAAGATCGGCTGGCTGTGCGCCGCGCCGGAGCTGGCCCGGGTGGCCGCCAAGGCGCACCAATTCCTCACCTTCACCACCCCGCCGAACCTGCAATATGCGGTGGCGCAAGGGCTGCGCGGGTCGATGACCTGGGTCGAGCAGTCGCGTCTGGGCTTCGAGCAGTCACGGAACCGGCTGGCGGACGGGCTCGATCGGCTTGGCCTCAAGACCCTGCCGAGCGAAGCGACCTGGTTCCTCTCGCTGGACCTCGCCGCCTCCGGCATCGCCATGACCGACGTGGCCTTCTGCGACTGGATGGTCGCCGAGGCGGGCGTCGCCGCCATCCCGATTTCGGCTTTCTATGCCGATGACCCGGTCACCCACCTCGTCCGCCTCTGCCACGCCAAGGCCGACACGACGCTGGACGAAGCGCTGAAGCGGCTGGAAAAATCACTCCCGTCATTGCGAGCGTAGCGAAGCAATCCAGCCTGAAGCGCGTCAGGCTCTGGATTGCTTCGTCGCTTACGCTCCTCGCAATGATGGCATAAGAAGCTACCCTGCCAGCGTCCGCAGCATCTCTTCCCAGATGTCGATCTGGTCGTGGAACGCCCTGATCACCACGCGTTCGTTCAGGCCGTGGACGCCGGACTGGTCGCCGATCCAGCTCCACAGCGCCCCGACGCCATAAGTCGGGATCCCGGCCGCGCGCATATAGGCGCCGTCGGTCGCGCCGTTCAGCTGTACCGGCACCAGCGGCGCATTCGGATATTTGCGGGACAAAGCGGCGCGATAGGCGTCCATGATGTCGGCGCGCAGCGGGCTGGCGGGCGACGGGATGGCCGCATCGACCACCTCGACCCGCACTTCGCGGCCGGCGATCCCCTGCAATTCCGCCAGCACGCTCGCCGGATCCACGCCCGGGAAGATGCGGCAATTCACCGTCGCTTCGGCCCGCTGCGGCAGCGCGTTGGGGGCGTGGCCGGCCGCCAATTGCGTGGCGATGCAGCGCGTGCGGGTGGAGCCTGGCGACAGCGCCTCGACCGCGTCGGCCTTCTCCATATTCTCGGGATCGTCGAGCCAGGCGCGGATGGTCGCCCCCCAAAGCCCCCCGTCCGACTCCGCGGTGGCTTCGAACGAGGCGCGGGTCGTCTCGTTCAGCAAGGGCGTGAAGCGATAGGCCTCGAGATTCCGCAGCGCCCCGGCCAGCTGGTAGATGGCATTGTCGGCGCGCGGCGCGGAGCTGTGCCCGCCGCGATTGGTGGCGAGGAAACGGAAGTCGGAATAGACCTTCTCCGCAGTCTGGAAGCCGAAGCCGCGCACCCGCCCGTCGCGATAGATCGCGCCGCCGCCACCGTCGGAGTTCAGCGCATATTCCGCGTCGATCAGGCTGCGCCATTCGGACGCGGCGAGCCGCGCCCCGTCCTGCTGCGTCTCCTCGTCACCCGTGAACAGCACGACGATGTCGCGATTGGGCTGGAAACCCGACGCCTTCAGCCGCTTCAGCACCGCGACGATCGCCACCACGCCCGCCTTGTTGTCGGAGGCACCGCGGCCCCAATAATAGCCGTCCGCCTCGCGGAATTCGAACGGGTCGTGGGTCCAATCCTCACGCCGCGCCTCGACCACATCCATATGCGCGAGCAGCAGGATCGGCTTCAAATTGGAGCGCCGCGCCGCGGGCCAGCGCACGATCATCGACTGGGTGTCGCCATGCGGCTGGATGCGGATGTCGGTGATGCCGACGCTTCGGAATTCCTGCGCCAGTAAGGCCGTGAGCCGCGGCATTTCGCCGCGCCCGGCGACGGTGGGGATTTCGACGACGCGCTCAAACAGGTCGCGCTCGGCGCGGGCGCGGGCATCATTCGAGGCCGGTTGCGCGGCGACGGCGACCGAACCGAACAGCAAACCCAAGCAAATCAGTGCCCGCATCAAACCCTCCCCGCTCCCCGGCGAAGGCCGGGGTCCAGCTCCTTAAACACCCCGCGCG
>JAFAEG010000116.1 GCA_023424095.1 Pseudomonadota bacterium
TAACTACACCGCGCGCGATGGCGAGACCTATGAGCTCAACCTCATGGACACGCCCGGCCATGTCGACTTCGCCTATGAGGTCAGCCGCAGCCTCGCCGCGTGCGAGGGCGCGCTGCTGGTGGTGGACGCCGCGCAGGGGGTGGAGGCGCAGACCCTCGCCAACGTCTACCAGTCGATCGAGCACGACCACGAGATCGTCCCCGTCATCAACAAGATCGACCTCCCCGCCGCCGAGCCCGAGAAGGTCCGCGCCGAGATCGAGGACATCATCGGCATCGACGCGAGCGAGGCCGTGCTCACCAGCGCCAAATCCGGCATCGGCATCGAGGACGTGCTCGAAGCCGTCGTCGCCAAGATCCCGCCGCCCAAGGGCGATCGCGCCGCCCCGCTCAAGGCCAGCCTGGTCGACAGCTGGTACGATCCCTACCTCGGCGTGGTCATCTTGGTGCGCGTGATCGACGGGGTCATCACCAAGGGTCTCAACGTCCGCTTCATGCAGGGCGGCACCCAGCACCTGATCGACCGCGTCGGCGCCTTCACCCCCAAGCGCATCGACCTGCCCGAGATCGCGGCGGGCGAGATCGGCTTCATCACCGCGCAGATCAAGGAGGTGGAGCAGGCCCGCGTCGGCGACACCATCACCACGGTCAAGGGCGGGGCCACCGAGCCGCTCCCCGGCTACAAGGAAGTGCAGCCGGTGGTGTTCTGCGGCCTGTTCCCGGTGGATGCGGCGGACTTCGAGAAACTGCGCGAGAGCATCAGCAAGCTGCGCCTCAACGACGCGAGCTTCAGCTTCGAGATGGAGACGAGCGCCGCGCTGGGCTTCGGCTTCCGCTGCGGCTTCCTCGGCCTGCTCCACCTGGAGATCATCCAGGAGCGGCTGATCCGCGAATATGATCTCGACCTGATCACGACTGCTCCTTCGGTCGTCTACCGCATCCACCTCGGCCGATCGAAGGACGGCACGGGCGAGCGCGTGATCGAGCTGCACAACCCCGCCGACATGCCCGATCCCAGCCGGATCGACATGATCGAGGAGCCGTGGATCAAGGCGGTGATCTACTGCCCCGACGAATATCTCGGCGGCATATTGAAGCTGTGCCAGGACCGGCGCGGCGTGCAGACCGGGCTCACCTATGTGGGCGGCCGGGCGCAGGTGTCGTACGAATTGCCGCTGAACGAAGTGGTGTTCGATTTCTACGACCGGCTGAAGTCGATCAGCCGCGGCTATGCCAGCTTCGACTATGAGCAGATCGGCTATCGCGAGGGCGACCTCGTGAAGATGAGCATCCTGGTCAACGAGGAGGTGGTCGACGCGCTGAGCATGATCGTCCACCGCGGCACCGCCGAGGCGCGCGGGCGCGGCATGTGCGAGCGCTTAAAGGAGCTGATCCCGCGGCACATGTTCAAGATCCCGATCCAGGCGGCGATCGGCGGGAAGGTGATCGCTCGGGAGACGATTTCGGCGTTGCGCAAGGATGTGACGGCGAAATGTTACGGTGGTGACGCGTCGCGGAAGCGCAAGCTGCTGGACAAGCAGAAGAAGGGCAAGGCCCGGATGCGGGAATATGGCAATGTGAGCATCCCGCAGGAGGCGTTTATTGCGGCGCTGCGGATGGGCGAAGAGTGACCTGGCGCGGCGCGATTGCGGGACCCGAAGGGACCGTCAGCGCGGGGCGCTGACGCAGCCCGAAGCGGGGAATGTGAGCATCCCGCAGGAGGCGTTTATTGCGGCGTTGCGGATGGGGGAGGAGTAAAAGCCACCCTGCTTGATCCGCCGCGCCACTTCGCTAGTCTCGATCTGGCAAGTCGGCTGCACGGGGTGGGCGCGTTGAGCAGTTTTTCTGCGTGAGCCGGACAGGCTCGCAATCGTGGCGGCACCGGACCGCTCTCTTCGCAATCGGCGCGACGATGCTGGCCCGGCCCGCCGCCGCCGAACCGACCGACCCGAACCACTATCTCAGCTTCATCACCTCGGAGAGCAGATGCGGCCGGGCCGGCCGGGCGATGCTGGACGCGGTGGCCGCCAATACAGGCCGGGCGGAGACATTCCAGCTTGGCTACGACGCGCTGGCGGCGGAGGAACAGGCGTCGGGACGCGACAGCGCCGAAACGAATATCTGCGTGCTCAACCTCGGATTGCTCGCTTCCGAGGTGGTGAGGGGCCGGGGCAGCATATTCCGGGCGACCGAAATTCCGGAATTCGATCAGGCGCAGACCTATTTCCTGCGCGCGGTGGAATCAGCCGGGCGCACGCATGGCGAAGGCCATCGCGAGCATGTAATCGCGTTGAATTATCTGATCAGCTTCTATCTCTATCTCGATCTCACGCCCCAGCGGGGCGGCTCAGAGCTGAAAGCGCGCGCCCTCGAACTGATCAATCTGGCGAGCCCGAACCATAGCTTTGACGGACCGGACGATCCGCGCATCGCCACCCTACAACTCTACGCCGACACTCTGAACGAGGGCGAGGAGCGCGCCGAACTGCTGACTCGCATTCTTGCCGGGTTGGAGGCCGCGCCGACACCGTCCGGTCCACGGATTTACCGGCTCTATGAGACGCTGACTGGATCGCTCAACGCGGCCGGCCGGCATCCCGAAGCGGTGGCGATGGCCGAGCGCTGGGTCGCCTTCGCGCGCAACCGCGCGGCGCGAGACGCGCGCGAGCGGCCCCGGGTTCAGGACGCGCAAATGATGCTCGCCCTCGCATATCGGGATGCCGGTATGACCGCCCAGGCCGACGCACTGGACCGGCAAATGCGGTCCGCCAGCCGGTCGGCGGCCGGGACGGCTGTTCCGTTGCCGCCGTCAGTACCGCCTGTGCAGCGCTCGCCTGTTCCGCCCCCGCCGCTAAACTACACTCCGCCTGCCGCCTCTGCCACGCCGCCCGAAACACCGCAGGAGAGCGCCCCCCAGGAGGTGGCAGCGTATGACCTGCAAACGGCGGCCCTCACCGCGCTTCGGGAACATCGCTATGCCGAGGGGATTGACGCGGCGGAACGCTACCTCGCCTTGTGCCGGGAGATCGGCTTCAGTCAGCGGGGGCAGGTATGCTACGCCTCCCGCTACGAACTCGCCGGAATTCTGGCGGTGGCGCTGACCGCCACCGGCCGCGGCCGGGACGCGGTGACGATGATCGAGGCCGCGATCGCCGCCGTCGAACCTGAACGTCGGTCAGGCCGCGAGCCGTTCCTGCGCTTCCGCGAGGCCCAGGCCCGCCGCTCGCTCGGCGAGATAGACCGGGCCGAGACGATCTTTTCGCAGTTGATCCAGCGGCAGAGCACGTTCGAGGTCTGGCGCGAGCGGTCGATGATCGAACTGGCCCAGATCTATATCGAAACGGGCCGCATCGCGGACGCGGAGAACCTGCTGGGTCAATTGCCGGAGCGGCTCGATTCCCTGCTTTCCGAAGGCGCGCTCGGCACTGACGCGGAGTTGCAGCGGACGCGCGCAATGGTGCTGGTCGCGCGCGGCCAATATGCAGACGCGCAGGCGCGCTTCGAAGGCCTGCTGGCCGGAATGCTGCGCGAACATCCGAACGGCCACCCCGTCGGGAGCGAGCTGAAGCTGCAGATCGCGCAAGCGACCGGACTGGCCGGTCAGGGCGCGCAAGCGGTGACCCTGTACCGTCAGGCGATCGGGGAAATCGAGGCCCGGTTCGGCGGCGACAGCGTGAACGCCCATCAGGCGCGCAGCCTGCTGGCCGAGGAATTGCTGCGGCAGGGCCGGTTCGACGAGGCCGTCATTCTGCTGAAACCGGGCGCCGAAGCGCTGTCCGCCGCACTGGGCGAAACAAACCCGGTAGCGCTGCGGGCGGCGTCCGACTGGCTGACCGCCGCATGGCGGAGCGGCCGCGCCGGCGAACCAGAGATCGCCCGCGCCGAGCGCCATATGGCGGCTTTGCGGGCGTTCCGGCTGGCCGGCGGAGCAAGCC
>JAFAEG010000126.1 GCA_023424095.1 Pseudomonadota bacterium
CCCGCCCCCCCCCCGCCGCCCCCCGCCCCACCACCATGCTGCGCATGGTCCCCCTCCCCAGCAAATGCTGGGGAGGATTTGGGAGATGATTCATGTCCCTATTCTTTGCCGATCTGGTGCGGGAGACGTCTTACGGGACGGGGACCGGGGCGCTGCCGCTGGCGGGGGCGTTGCCGGGGCATCGGCGTTTTGTCGATGCGCTGCCGGAGGGCGCGCGCTTTCTCTACTGCATCGCCGGGGTGACCCATCCGGGCGAGTGGGAGACGGGCGAGGGCGTTCTCGAGGACGGGTTGCTGGTGCGCGATGCGGCGACTTCTTCGGCGGGGGAGGCGGCGGTGGCTTTCTCGCCGGGGCTGAAGACGGTGGCGCTGACCGCGACCGCGCATTGGTTCGCGCAGCAGGAAGCGAGCGGCGGCGGGCCGATCGAGGTGGCGGATGTTGAGGGGCTGGCCGCGGCTCTGGCCGGGAAGGCGGCGACGGGGCACGACCATGACGGCGCCTATGCGGCGGTCGGGCATCATCACGATGGCGCCTATGCCGGGGCGGCACATCACCATGACGGTGCCTATCAGCCGCTGGATGCGCAGCTGGGGGCGCTGGCGGGGCTGAGTTCGGCGGCGGATCGGCTGCCTTACTTCACCGGCAGCGGGACGGCGGCGCTGGCGACTTTCACGGCGGCGGGGCGGGCGCTGGTCGACGATGCCGACGCGGCGGCGCAGCGCGCGACCCTGGGGCTGGGCAGCGCGGCGACGCAGGCGACCGGCACGTCGGGCGCCAATGTGCCGCTGCTCAACGGCGCCAACAGCTGGGCGAGTGCGCAGAGCTTTTCCGGTCATGTGATCGGCGGGGCGCGTGTGTCCGGCGCGGCGGGCGGGGTTTTCGGCGGCATCATCGCGGCGCGGCCGCATGACGGCATCACGTTCCAATATTATGGCGGGGTCGGCTACATCTTGCCGATCACCGCCGCCGGCGCGGCGATGCCGCTGAGCATCGGCGGGTCGCAGGTCGGCATCCAGGTGAGCGGTGCGGACCGGGTGACGGTCAATGGCAGCGCCGCCAATTTCATCGTGCCGATTCAATATTCCGGAAACCAGGTGCTGGCCGGGCGCCGGACGGGCTGGAGCGCGGCGAGCGGGACGGCGACGCGGAGCGGGTTTGCGACTTCGACGGTGACGACGGCCGAACTGGCCGAGCGGGTGAAGGCGCTGATCGACGACCTGACCGCCCACGGCCTGATCGGGAGCTAGGCCATGGACGGGCGGGCGATCGGGGCGGGCGCGGTGAGCGACGGCGGGCTCAAGCGGCTGGTGACGGAAATAAGCGGGTCGCGGCCGGCGGGGACGGTTTTGGGCGACCGGCCGGAGCATGGCGGGTCGGCGGTGCCTGCCGCTGACGGGACCGCGCGGGCGACCAAGCCCTGAGCCAGGGAGGACATGATGAGCTTCTATCTGAAGGACCCGCAGTCGCGGGTCGACTATGCGATCGACTGGGGCGGATCCTATCTCGATGGGCAGACGATCGCGGCGAGCAGCTGGGCGGTGGCGCCGGTCGAGGCCGAGGGGATCGCGCTGGACGGGGCGAGCTTCGACCTGCTGCGCACGGCGGCGACGCTGACCGGGGGCGTGGCGGGGCATGTCTATAGCGTCGGCAATCGCGTCACTTTGTCGGACGGGCGGGTGGACGAACGATCGCTGACCATTCGCGTGGAGGATCGGTGATGGCGAGCGTGGCGCCCGCGCCGGTCGCGGTGGCGGAAGTGAAGGCCCTGCTGCGGATCGCGACGAGCGAGGAGGATGCGCTGATCGCCGGCTTCGTGCGCAGCGCGGCGGCATCGTGCGAAGCCTTTATCGGCCGGGCGCTGATCGTGCGGGCGGTGACCGAGACGATCGCGGCGAATGGCGTGTGGACCCGGCTGGCGGCGGCGCCGGTGCGGTCGATCGACGCTGTCGCGGCGCTGGCGGTGGATGGCGGCGCGGTGGCGCTGGAGGCGCAGGATTATGCGGTTGACGTGGATTCGGCCGGCGAGGGCTGGGTGCGGGTGCCGTGGCGGGGCACGAGCGGCCGCGCGGCAGTGACGTTCAGCGCGGGGCTGGCGGACGATTGGAACGATGTGCCCGAGCCGCTGCGGCAGGGCATCGCCCGGCTGGCGGCGCATCTGTACGGCGCGCGCGGCGAGGGTGAGGCGCCGCCGCCGGCGAGTGTCGCGGCGCTCTGGCGGCCGTGGCGGCGGCTGCGGCTCGGCTGATGTTCGAGCGGCTGGAACGGCGGGGCGCGCGGCTGGCACGGGAGCGGGCAGAGGAACGGCGGGCACGGCTGGCGGCGAGGGTCGCAGCGGCAGTGCCGGGGGTCGCGGTCGCAAGCGAAGGCGAGACGGTGGCGGTGTCGGGACGCGGGCTCGGGCGGCGTTACGGCCGATCGGCGGCTTTGCGCTGGGCCATGATGGAGGCGTGCGATGAGCGATGAAGGAGCGGCCGGGGCGCTGTCGGCGGCGGTCGTCCCGGCTTTGCGCCAGGTGCCGGGGCTGAGCCAGGTTGCGGACGGGCGACCGATCCAGGCGGGCGATGCGGCGGCGGCGCTCGAGCTTGGGCCGGAGAGCGATTGGGGCCACAAGAATGGCGAGGGCGCGGAATTGCGCTTCGCGGTGACGATCCTGTGCGGCGGCGAGCAGCCGGGGCGGGTGCGCGGGCTGGTCGCCGCGATGCGGGCGCGGGTGGAGGCGATCGGGCCGGAGCTGGGCTCAGGCTGGCGGCTGGTGTCGCTGGCGATGACCCGTTCGCGGGCGACGCGCGAGGACGGGCCGCGCTGGCGCGGGACGGTGGATTATCGGGCGCGAATGCTGCGGGACTGAGCCGCCCTAGCGCGGTGCGATCGTGTCTTCGAACCGGCCCTTCGTGTTCGCGCGGGCGTCGTCGATCTCCATCGTCGTGTCTTCTTCGATCTGCGCGGCCGGGACGCGAAGCCCGGTCAGCTGGGCGCGGATCGCGTCACGGAAGGCGCGCTCCTCGGCCATGCATTGCCGCGGGAGCGCCGCCTCGAACTCAGCGAGGGTCTTGCGTTCCTGCGCCTGGGCATCGGCGAAGTCGAACAAACAGCGGCTGAACGCATCGCGCGGCGCCTGGGTGGGATCGCGCTGCTCCAGGGTCATCGTCATGGCAGCCAAGCCAAGCATCGAAGAAATAAGCATTTTTCGTTCCCCCGAACGACTCGAACCAAGATGGAGGAGAATGAGCCATGAGCGCACAAAAAGGAAGCGCATTTCTCTTGAAGGTGGGCGATGGCGGCGCGCCATTGGCCTATGCGACGGTGGCGGGGCTGCGGACCACGCAACTGAGCGTCAACGGTGAGGCGGTGAACGTCACGTCGAAGGATAGCGGCGGCTGGCGGGAATTGCTCTCGGGCGCGGGCGTTCGTTCCGTGTCGGTGGCTGGGAGCGGGATCTTCACCGGTTCGGCGGCGGAGACGCGGGTGAAGGGCAGCGCCCTGGCCGGCGCGCTCGACGATTATGAGCTGAGCTTCGAAGGCGGCGAGCGGATGCGCGGGCGCTTCCTGGTGACGCGGCTCGATTATGCCGGCGATTATAATGGCGAGCGGACCTACACGCTGGCGCTGGAGAGCAGCGGCCAGGTGAGCGCGGTCTGATGGCCAATGCGGCACGGGGCGAGGCGGAGCTGGTCGTGGCCGGCGAGCGGCTGCTGCTGCGGCCGAGCTTCGAGGCGTTGGTGGCCGCCGAAGCCGAACTGGGCTCGCTGTTCGCTTTGGTCGAGCGGGCGGCGGAGGGCCGGCTGTTGCTGAGCGAGGTGGCGGCGCTGTTCTGGCATTGCGTGCAGGCGCGGCCGGCGGCGCTGACGCGCGAGCAGGTCGGGGCGGCGGTCGCCGAAGCCGGGCTGGCGAAGATCGCGCCGGTGCTGAAGGGGCTGCTTCGGCAGATTTTGCAGGGTGCTGTTTAGCGAGAGCGCGGGCCGGCTGGCGGGGCTGGCCGGGGCCTTGCTGGGCTGGCGGCCGGACGAATTCTGGCGGGCGACGCCGGCGGAACTGGGCGCGGTGGTGCGGGCGATGATTGGCGATGATGGCGAAGCCGCCGGTGTGGCGGAGCTGGCGCGGCTGAGGGAGATGTTTCCCGACTGAAATCCTCCCCGGAACGGGGAGGTGGCGCGCGCGAAGCGCGTGACGGAGGGGGCCCGCCGTTGCCTTAGGTGAAGGTGGAGGGGTGGGG
>JAFAEG010000080.1 GCA_023424095.1 Pseudomonadota bacterium
GCGCAGGCCGGTGCCGCGCCCGCCGCGACCGATGCCGCCGGCCCGCCGCCGCCCGCGACCGAAGTGATCGAGGCGACGCCGCAAGTGACGGCGCCGGCCGAACCGACGCCGCAGCCCGCGCCGCAACCGACGCCGCAGGGCTAGGCTTCCCGCCTGCCGTCCGCATGGCATAAGGAGCGGCGATGCTGACCGCTCTTGCCGTTCGCGACGTCGTTCTGATCGAGACGCTGGACCTGGAGTTTGGCGGCGGCCTTGGCGTGCTCACCGGTGAGACCGGGGCGGGCAAGTCGATCCTGCTCGATGCATTGGGGCTGGCGCTCGGCGCACGGGCGGACAGCGACCTGGTGCGGACCGGGCAGGCGCAGGCTGCGGTGACCGCCACCTTCGAGATCGCCGCCGATCATCCCGCCCGCACCCTGCTCGCCGACAATGGCCTGGAGAGCGAGGCCGGCGAGCCGGTGATCGTGCGCCGGACGGTGCGCGCCGACGGCGGCAGCCGCGCCTTCGTCAACGATCAGGCGGTGTCGGCCGGGCTGCTGCGCGAACTGGGCGCTTCGCTGGTCGAAATTCACGGCCAGCAGGACGATCGCGGCCTGCTGAACCCGCGCGGCCATCGCGCCTTGCTCGACAATTTCGCCGGGGCGGACACCGGGGCGGTCGCCGCCGCCTGGCGCGCGGTCGAACAGGCGCAGGCGGCGCTCGATGCGGCGCTGGAAGAGGTCGGTGCGGCGGAGCGGGATCGCGAGTGGCTGGATCATGCCGTCGGTGAATTGACCGCACTCGCGCCGGAAGCGGGCGAGGAGGAAGCGCTGGCCGAGGAACGGGCGCGGATGCAGGCCGGGGCGCGGATCGCCGAGGATCTGCAGAATGTGACGGTTCTGGTCAGCGGGGCCGAGGCCGGGCTGTCGCAATTGCGCCAGGCGGCGCGCCGACTCGACCGGATCGCCGAATCCCATCCCTTGCTCGGCGAAGCCCTGGCTGCGCTCGACCGGGCGATTATCGAAGGGTCGCTGGGCGAGGAGAAACTGGAAGCGGCGGCGGATGCTTTGGCCTTCTCCCCGGAGCGGCTGGAAGAGGCCGAGGCGCGGCTGTTCGACATCCGCGCGATGGCCCGCAAGCATCGCGTCCAGCCGGACGAACTGGCCGGCCTGCTCGCCGAGCTGAATGCGCGGCAGGGCGCGATCGAGGCGAGCGGCGAGCGGATCGCCGCGCTGCAGGCAACGCTGGCGCAGGCGCAAGCGGATTACGATCGCGCCGCTGAGACCCTGTCCGGGCAGCGCCAGGAGGCGGCCGGGCGGCTCGATGCCGCAGTCGCCGCCGAACTCGCGCCATTGAAGCTGGACGCGGCGCGGCTGCGCACCGCGATCGCCGTAGCCGAACCCGGCCCGGCCGGCCGGGATCAGGTGTCGTTCGAGGTTTCGACCAATCCCGGCGCGCCATTCGGGCCGCTGACCAAGATCGCGAGCGGAGGCGAATTGTCGCGCTTCATCCTCGCGCTGAAGGTGGCGCTGGCCGAGGCGGGCGGAGCGACGACGATGATCTTCGACGAGATCGACCGCGGCGTCGGCGGCGCGGTTGCGAGCGCGATCGGCGAGCGGCTGCACCGGCTGGCGGGGGAGAGCCAGGTGCTGGTCGTCACCCATTCGCCGCAGGTCGCGGCGCGCGGGAACGAGCATTTCCTGATCGCGAAGAGCAGCGACGGCACGATCACCCGTACGGGCGTCGCCGCGCTGGCCCCGGCCGACCGCCGCGAGGAAATCGCCCGCATGCTGTCCGGGGCGTCGATCACCGATGAGGCGCGGGCCCAGGCGGAGCGGCTGCTGGAGGTGGCCTGACCATCCAGCCTCAGCGCCCAGTCTGACCATTGGCCAAAGGCTTCTTGTGTATTAGTAATGTAACACACAGACTCGGGGGCGTTATGGCGACGATGGAGATTGGGGACGAGGCGAAGCGCGCGCCAAGGTCGCTCGCGCCCGATCCGGTCGAGAAAGCGGTCGCCGTCGGCGCGCTGGCGATGCTGGTCGCGATGGTCGTCGCGCTCGCTATCGGCTTCCATTTGTGGACCCGCATCCCGGTCATCGTCTGGCTGCACATGCTGACCATCGCCGCCGCCTTGTTGCTCACGCCGCTGCTGATGCTTCGGCAGCGGGGGACGCGCTGGCACCGCCGCGCCGGCTGGGCCTGGTGCATCGCCATGGCGGCGACCGCAGCGCTCAGCCTGTTCATCGGCGGCTTTTCGAACGGACGCTGGAGCCTGATCCACATCCTGTCCGCTTTCACCTTGCTCGGCGTCTATGGCGTCGTCCGCAACGCCCGCGCGCATCGGGTTTCGCAGCACCGCGCGACGGTCCGCGCGATCAGCATCGGCGCCTTACTCGTCGCGGGCTTCCTCACCCTGCTGCCAACACGGACTTTGGGCCATTTGCTCTTCGGCTAAGTGCTTGGCGAACAAGCGCTATGGACAGCGCGCCAATGAGAACATAGATCGAACATATGGCGCAGCTCGACACTCGGGAAAAGCTGGCGATTCTCGCCGATGCAGCGAAATATGACGCGTCCTGCGCCTCCTCGGGATCGGTCAAGCGCGATAGCCGGGGCGGAAAGGGCGTGGGATCGACCGAGGGGATGGGTATCTGTCATGCCTATGCCCCGGACGGGCGCTGCATCAGCCTGCTGAAGATCCTGCTGACCAACAGCTGCGTGTTCGACTGCCATTATTGCATCAACCGCAAGAGCTCGAACGTGCGGCGGGCGCGGTTCACGGCGGCGGAGGTCGTCCACCTCACCCTCTCATTCTACAAGCGCAATTATATTGAGGGCCTGTTCCTCTCCTCGGGCATCATCAAATCGTCGAACTACACGATGGAGCAGATCGTCGAGGTGGCGCGGGCGCTGCGCGAGGACCATGATTTTCGCGGCTACATCCATCTGAAGACCATCCCTGACGCCGATCCTGAGTTGGTGCAGCTCGCCGGGCTTTATGCGGACCGGGTGTCGATCAATGTCGAGCTGCCGACCGTTGCGGGCCTGACGAAGCTCGCGCCCGAGAAAAGTGCGGCGCGGATCGAGGGGGCGATGGGCGGAATGAAGGCCGCGATCGTCGACACGAAGGATGCGCGCAAGAAGTACAAATCCGCGCCGAAATTCGCGCCGGCGGGGCAATCGACGCAGATGATCGTCGGGGCGGATGCCGCCGACGACCGCGCCATTATCGGCAAAGCGAGCAATCTCTACGACCGCTTCGCTTTGCGCCGCGTCTATTATTCCGCTTTCTCACCCATTCCGGATGCCAGCGCGGTGCTGCCGCTGAAGCGGCCGCCCTTGATGCGCGAACATCGGCTCTATCAGTCCGACTGGCTGATGCGCTTCTACGGCTTCGCGCCGCAGGAGGTGAGCGAGGCAGCGAATCCGGACGGGATGCTGCCGCTCGACATCGATCCGAAGCTCGCCTGGGCGCTGAAATTTCGCGAGCATTTCCCGGTCGACGTCAACCGCGCCCCGCGCGAGGCCCTGCTGCGCGTGCCGGGACTGGGGGTGAAAGCGGTGAACCGCATCCTCGCCTCGCGCCGGCTGCGCCGACTGCGGCTGGACGATATCGCCCGGCTGACCGTGTCGATCGCCAAGGTGCGGCCGTTCCTGGTCGCGGCCGACTGGCGGCCAACCTTGCTCACCGATCGTGCCGATCTGGCCGCGCGGATGCGGCCGCGGACGGAGCAACTGGAATTGTTCGCCGCCTGAAACGCCGTCATCAGGCCGGGCGACCCGCGAGCAGATCGAACTCCATCGCATCGTGGGCACTGAACAGGCGGACCGCGTCGCCATGCTGGCGGCTTAGGGCGCGCAGACGATCGAGATTGTCGAGCCGGGCCTTGCGGTCGACCGCCATCAGCCGCTGATAGAAGCGCAGGCCGGGCGGACAGGAATAGTGGTCGCCGCCCATCTCGCCGCGGTAGAAATAGGCGTCGCCGGCGTGGAGCAGCCAGCGGCCGTCCGCCTCGCGGATCGCGACGCCGCTATGGCCCCAGGTGTGGCCGGGCAAAGGCACGAGCAGGATTTCGGGCGGCAGGCCGTGCAGATCGCGGACGCTGTCGAAACCGAACCAGGGCTCGCCGCCGCCCATCGGGTAGAGCCGCCAGCTCTGCACATCGTCCCACTGGCCGGGGCGGTAGCGGCTCTTGCCGACCAGCAGCCCGCCGTCGCGCGCGTCGGCCGCCTCCTTCTCGCGGCTGGTGACGTGGACGGTGGCGCGCGGAAAATCCTCGAGCCCGCCGGCATGGTCGCTGTCCAGATGGGTGACCAGGATGTGGCGGACGTCATCGGCGTGGAAGCCGAGCGCACGGATCTGGGCGAGCGCGGTCTCGTCCGGGCTGAGGCGCGGGCGGACCGTGGCGCGGGTCGAGGCGGCGAGGCGATGGTCGTTGGCGATGTCGCGCGTGCCGAAGCCGGTATCGACCAGGACCAGGCCGGCGTCGCTTTCGATCAGCAAACAGTGACAGACCAGATGGGCGTGGAGCGCGTCGCTGCTGCCGTCGAACAGCCGGCCGCCGACGGGGCAGCAGGTGCCGCAATTGAGGTGATGGATTTTCACCGCAACCGGTCTGCGGTCTGCCGGTCGATCCGCTCCTGCTTCGCGCGCGAATGCAGCCAGGCGGCGAGCGGCGCGAGCACGAAAGCCGCGAGCACCAGACCCGTCGCGATCGGGGCGACGAGCGAATGTTCGCGCGGGTCCGGCTCCTCCATCTCAGAAGGCCATCTGGTCGGGCTTGTCGGGCCAGTCATCATCCTCCGGCGCGCCGGGGAAATATTGCCGGAAGTCGCGCGCTTCGTCCAAACAGCGCTTGAACGAGGGCCGTTCCATCACGCGGTCCAGATAAGCGCGCAGGCGGCGATGGCCGTCTAGCGGGACCAATTTGGCGGCGTAGAACAAAGGCGGCGCGGCGGCGCAATCGGCCAGGCTGAAGTCGCGGCCGGCGAACCAGCCCACGTCGGCGAGCCGGCTTTCCAAAATGCCGTAGCTGGTGGCGATCAGCGCCCTCGCCTCCGCGACGCCATAAGGATCGCGCTGGCCTTCCGGGCGCAGCCGGTCGCCGACGATCTTCTGCATCGGCGTGTGCAGATAATTGTCGAGCACCCGGTCGAAGATGCGCACCCGGCGCGCCTCCTCCGGATCGGCCGGCATCAGGCGCGGGCCGCTGTCGCTCAGGCCGTCGACATATTCGCAGATGATCGACGCCTCCGGGATGGTCGAGCCCGCGTCGATATCGTGCAGCACCGGGAATTTGGCATAGGCCCAGACCGCCTGGAACATGGCCCGCCCCGCAGGATCACCCAGATCGACGTTGAACGGCTCGAAATCGACCTCCTTCTCATAGAGCGCCATCAGCGCTTTCTGGCAGTAAGAGGAGAAGGGGTGATAATAGAGGATCAGGGTCATCCTCTTCCCTTAATGTCATTCCCACGAAAGCGGGAACCCAGTTTGCCGTCGCGCGATAAGGCTGGGTCCCCCCTTCCGCGGGGATGACAAGGAAGAAGTGGCTTGGTCATGCATGCCGTCACCCTCGCCGCGCCGGACGATTTCGACGGTTGGCGAGACGCGGCGCGGCGGCTGGCGATGGCGGGCGTGGCGCCGGCTGACGTCGATTGGCGGGTCGGCGGCGAGCCTGGCGATCTGTTCGCCGCTGAGGGCGCGCCGCTGCCGGCGGCGGACGGCGTGGCCTTCAATGTGCCCAAGGCGTTCATCGGCCTCGCCCAGTCGGTGATCTGCCATTCCGATCCAGAGCGCTTCGCCTTGCTTTATGCTTTGCTTTGCCGGCTGCGGCGCGAGCCCAAGGCGATCGAGGACAGCGCCGATCCGCGCGTTCGCCGCCTGGAAAGCATGGCCAAGGAGGTCCGCCGCGACATCCACAAGATGCGCGCCTTCGTGCGCTTCCGCGAGGTTGCGGGCGAGAACGGCGCCGCGCGCTTCGTCGCCTGGTTCGAGCCGGACCATCATATCGTCCGTGCCAATGCCGGCTTCTTCGTGCGCCGCTTCGCCGGGATGCGCTGGTCGATCCTGACTCCGGAGCTGTCGGTCCATTGGGACTGCGAGACTTTGAGCGAAGGCCCGGGCGCGAGCCGCGCCGATGCGCCGGAGGGCGATCCGGTCGAGGAGATCTGGAAGACTTATTATTCGAGCATCTTCAATCCGGCGCGGCTGAAGGTCGGCGCGATGCTGAAGGAGATGCCGAAGAAATATTGGAAGAATATGCCGGAGACGGCCTTGGTGGCGCCGCTGATCGCGGGCGCGCGGGAGCGCGAGGTGGCGATGGTGATGGCGTCGGAGCGGAAGCTGGATGTCGTGGAGCGCGGAGGGCTTGAGCGCGCCGAGAGGGTGGAAGCTACGATGCAGCCGAGCGACAATGCGCTGGCGGCCTGGGAGGCCCTGCTGGAGGAAGCGAAAGGCTGCACCCGCTGCCCGCTCCATAAGCCCGCGACGCAGATGGTGTTCGGCGAAGGGCCGCTCGACGCGCAGATCATGTTCGTCGGCGAGCAACCGGGCGACCAGGAGGATCTGGCCGGGCGGCCATTCGTCGGCCCCGCGGGCCAATTGTTCGACCGCGCACTGGCCGAGGCGGGCGTGGACCGCGAGCGGACCTACGTCACCAATGCCGTAA
The DNA here is from genome assembly GCA_023424095.1 of Pseudomonadota bacterium. Classification (GTDB taxonomy): domain Bacteria; phylum Pseudomonadota; class Alphaproteobacteria; order Sphingomonadales; family Sphingomonadaceae; genus Allosphingosinicella. The sequence continues at coordinate 6,654 of JAFAEG010000080.1, forward strand.
AGCACTTCAAGTTCGAGCCGCGCGGGAAGCGCCGCATTCACCAGAAACCGGATTCCGGCGAGATCCACGCCTGCCGCTGGTGGATCCAGCAAGAACGAATGCTGATCCGTCCGCCGCTGACCGTCGCCCTGGGCGCGACCGCCGCCCGCAGCCTGTTCGGCCAGACCATGACGATCAGCCGCGTGCGCGGGGAGCCGATGATCCTGCCCGATGATGGCGGCGAGGCCTGGGTCACGGTCCACCCCAGCCATTTGCTGCGGCTGCCGGACGAGGAAGCGAAGCGGACGGAATATGCCCGCTTCGTCGAGGATCTGGCGCGGATCGGAGAGCGGGCGAAGGCTCTGGGCTAACGCTAGTTCTCGCGTCGCAAAAAGCCGCGCTTCGTCATGTCAGTCAGCTCCACCCGACAATATTTCTCATCCATCGAAGCGCCGTGCGGACGTTGATGGCCGACCTTCTGGAGCTCTCGAAACAGCTCGGAGCGCGTTGCGGAGCCGAGTCGCTTGACTGCCTCCCACATCTCGATCCGCTGGGGATATCCGTCGGACACTTTCGGCTTGCGGTCAGTCACCGTATATCGGGTGCTGGGTGTGCTAGGGCGCTGCCGAAGGGCGGGAGCCTTACTCACAATCTCACCAGCATCTTGCCCGTATTCGCGCCGGTGAACAGGCCGAGGAAGGCGTCCGGCATCGCCTCGATGCCGTCGTGGATCGTCTCGCGCGAGGTCACCTGCCCGCTCGCAACCCACGGCCCCATCTCGGCGTAGAATTCGGGCATGCGGGCCAGATAGTCCGGGAACAGGAAGCCGCGGATGGTGATTCGGGCGGCGATCACGCGGGCGAGGTAGCGCAAGGCCATCGGGGTGGCGCTGTTATAGCCTTCGATCAGGCCGCAGATTGCGAAGCGGGCATTGCTTCGGGCGGCGGCCAAGGCCGCGTCGAGATGATCGCCGCCGACATTGTCGAAATAGACGTCGATGCCCTTGGGCGCCGCCGCGAGCAGCCCCTTCACGATCGGCTCGGCCTTGTAATCCACCACCGCGTCGGCGCCGAGTTCCTTCACCCATGCACATTTGTCCGGGCCGCCTGCCGAGCCGATGACCGTCATGCCCTTGGCCTTGGCGATCTGCACCACGGCCGAGCCGACCGCGCCGGCGGCGGCGGAGACGAAGACGGTCTCCCCTGCCTTCGCCTCGGCGGCGTCGAGCAGGCCCCAATAGGCCGTGCCGCCGGTCAGGCCGAGATTGCCGAGCCAGTGATGATCCTCGACGCCCAGCGCCGGAAGCTTGTTGAACGCCGCCGCCGGGGCCTGCGAGACGTCGCGCCAGCCGAGCATATGCTGCACCAGATCGCCGACCGCGTGGCTGTCCGCGCGGCTCTCGACCACGCGGCCGACCGCGCCGCCGTCCATCGGCTCGCCGAGCTGGAAGGGTGGGACATAGGACTTCACGTCGTTCATCCGCCCGCGCATGTACGGATCGACGCTGAGCCAGGCATTGGCGACGCGGACCTCCCCCTCGCCGAGCGGCGGCAGCTCGCTTGCCTTCAGCTCGAAATCGGCGTGCGTCGGCATGCCCTGCGGGCGCTGCTTCAGGGTCCAGGCGCGAGATATGGTCATGGGCTTTGCCTCCGGAATCTATCCTGAAAGGCTAGGCGTCTTTTCGCCGCGTCGGAAGCCCGGCAAAGTGCCATTGCCAGCGGGCCAGTGCATCGCTATCTGGGCGCCTTCGCGCGGGACGGGTCCCACCCTTCCCAGGCAAAAGGCGCGGGGCTGTAGCTCAGATGGGAGAGCGCTGCAATCGCACTGCAGAGGTCAGGAGTTCGATCCTCCTCAGCTCCACCAACCTTCCTCCGGACCTGATCCGGAGGCTCGGCTGGCAAGCCGTCCGGACAGGCCCGGGCACCGCGAATCCCTTCCTCCATTTGCCGGATCGGCGCGCGGCGGGCTAAGCCGCAAGGTGATGCACCCAGCCGCTCCTCCTGCGCCTTTGCGCCTGGCCGCGGCATGTTGCGCGCCTGATCTCAATCCGGGGCAATGCGACCTGATTCGCGACCGCGCGGCCGGGGCGGATTGGGCGGTCATGCTGCGCCTGTTCCGGCGGCACCGGATCGAGGGGCTGGCCTGGCGGGCGCTGTCGCAAAGCGGGGTGGAGCTGCCGACCGAGGTCGCGGTCGCGCTGCGGAAACGGGCGGAGCGGGCGACGGCGACGAACATGCAGGCCGCTCTGGTCATGGCCCGGCTGCAGCGCCGCTTCGCCGCCGCAAGCGTGGACCTGTTGTTCATCAAGGGGCTGACGCTCGGCCAGCTCGCTTATGGCAATCCGCTGGCCAAGGCGGCGTGGGATATCGACGTGCTCGTGGCCGAGGATGACGTCGCCGCTGCCGCCGAATTGCTGGCGGCGGAAGGCTTCTCCTGCGTGATCCCGGCGCCGCGCGACGGCCTGGAAGGCCTGCTGCGCTGGCACGCCACCGCGAAGGAATCGGTCTGGTGCGACGAAGCCGGCCGAATCGTCGAGCTACATGACGGGCTGGCGGATCATCCTCTGCTCATCCCCGACATCGGCATGGCGAGCCCGCGACAGGAGGTGACGATCGGGCAGGGCCTGACCTTCCCGACGCTCGCGACCCCGGAACTCTACGCCTATCTGGCCGTGCATGGCGGCTGGAGCGGCTGGTTCAGGCTGAAATGGCTCGCCGACGTGGCGGCCTTGCTGGCGAGCCGGTCGGCGGCGGAGATTTCCGCCCTGCACGACGCGGCCGAGGCGTTGGGCGCCGACCGCGCCAGCGCGCTGGCGCTGTTGCTGGGCGAATGGCTGTTCGACCTGCAGCTCGCGCCGGACCTGCGGGCGCGGATTGCGGGCGATCGCAAGGCCCAGGCCCTGTTCCGGATCGTCGCGCGCGCCCTTTCGGGCCGCTTCATGCTGGAGGAACTGGATCAGCACCGGCTCGGCACCTGGTGGATGCATCGGGTCCAGCTCGGGCTGGGCGGCGGTGCGCGCTACAAAATGATCCAGGCCGGGGAGGAATGGCGGCGGTTGCAGCGGCAGGCGGCGAAACGGCTGGCGCCGAAGGCCTAATTGCCGCCGAGTTGCGCGCCGAGCGCCTGCATCGGCAGGCCGGCATCTTCCCACGCCTGCAGGCCGCCGCGATACCAATAGAGGTTGCTGTAGCCCATCGCCGCGGCGCGGAGCGTGGCATTGTAGGATTCCCAGCAATTCACGCCCATGCAGTAGAAGATCAGGGCCCGGCTCGTATCGCCCCCGGCCAGGCGGTCGATCGCATTCTTGCCGTTGACCTGATGCTCGTCGGTGAAGACGCCCGCCCGCCCGACAGCGGGAAGCCAGTGCGCGCCGGTCAGCGTGCGGCCATGCGCGCCGTCGAGCACGTCGATGAGGATCGGGTTGCCGCTGCCGATCAGTTCACGCACCTGCTCGGTGGTGACGCGGCGGCCGGCGGGGATATCCAGCGGCGTCGGTGAGCCGACGTTCGATTGCAGGGTGGATTGCGCCGGGACGCGATAATCGACCAGCTCATGGCCATAGCCCAGGGAAGGATTGGCCGGCGGCCGGGTCGGCGCGGCGATGGCCGTCGCGGGTGCCGCCGCGGGACCGCTCAGCATCCGCGGAACGAACAATATGCCGAGCACGAGCACCAGCACGCCGCCTAGGATCGCGGCGATCAGGCCGAGATTGGGGCCGCGCGCGACCGGCTGCGAATGGTGCGGCGGCGGCACGGGCTGCGAGGAATAGGGGCTGCTCCAGGCTGGCTGCGGTGGCGGCGCGGCGACCGGCTGGAGCGGCATCGCCGGTCGCCGATCGCTGCCGCGCGGATCGGAGCGCGGCCCCGGATCCTGCACATAGACGCTGGGCAAAGGTCCGAGATTGAGCGCGTGGGCGATGGCGCGCACGACATTCTGGGCGACTTCGGCGCGCAGGCCGATCTCCGATTCCATCAGCGCCGCCTGCCGGTCGATGGCGATTCCGGCGAGGCTGCGGTCGCCGTCGGCCAGCGCCTGGGCCACGCCCAGCTCCACCGCCGAGGCCATGGTCTTGATCTCGCGGCGCAGGTCGGGCTGGTGATCGAGCATCAGCCCGGTCAGCCGGTGCCGGTTCTGCCACAAAGCCGCCCCTTCCTGATCGGCCAGGCCGCGCAGGTCCGCCGCGATCAGATCATAGGGAAAGGCGGGAGGTGCGTTCATCGCCTCACTCGATCTGCCCGCAGCCGACGATCGTGCCGCTGGTCGGATCGGCGATGCACATGCCCGCGCCGGACAGCACGACATCCGCCTGGCCGGCTTCGCTGGCGAAGGCGATTTCGGTCGCGCCCGCGCCAACGCCATCCTGTTGCCATTGCACCTGCATGGTCCGCGCGGGCGAATTGTCGTCGGTCATCTGCAGGGCGAGGCGGCCGGTGCCGATCGAGCGCGCGCCCGCGCCGTTGCTGGCGAGGACGGTCGTCTCGCCTTCCCAGCCGCCATTGGGGAGAATGATCAGCCCGTCGATCGGGCCGGATTCCGCGGCGACGCGAAAGCCGATGCCGATCCGTCCGTCCGCAAACCTCTGGAGGGGCAGGCGGACGGCCTGTCCCTCCAGCGGGGTAAGGGTCGGGCCGCCGGGGCGTGGCGTCGTGTCGGTCGGTTGCGGGGGAACCGGCTGCGGTCCTTTCGCGACGGGCGGGGCGACGGGCGCAGCCGGCGCGGTGGTGGCCGTGCCGGTCGCGGAACCGCCGTACGTGCGCCACAGGGTGTAGCCGACCGCGGCGGCGATGATGATTGCCGCGATCAGGACGAAGAACCAGGTCTGCGTGTAAAAAGGCCTGGGCGGCGGCGCGCGATAAGGGCCGGGGCCATAGCCCCCATACGGCGGATGATAGGGACCCGACTGCGGCTGCGGCTGCGGCTGCGGCTGCGGCGGCGGTGGGGCGAAAAATGGCGGTGCCGCCGGTTGTGGCGGTGGCGGGGCACCGCCGACGGCGATGCTGTCTCCGGCCCAATTGTCCTCGCCGGTCCTGTGGCCGGACGGCGCGTCGGCGCCGACGACGATGCTGTCCCCCGCCCAATCGTCGCCCAGCGGCGGCGGCGGCGACGGATCCGCAGGGCCGATCCCCGCGCCGCCCTGACAGGCAACGGCGAGGCCGGGCCCCACCACGCTCATCGACAGCATTTCCTGGCGGGCGATGTCGGCGGCGATCGCCTGGCGCTCCGCTTCGGCATCGGCCGCGCCGGCGATCCGCACCGGCGCGCCCATCGCCAGCGCCGCGGCCATCGCCTGGATCTCGCCATGAAGATCCGGTGCCTGGCTGCTCAGCCGGGAGCGCAGGCCCGCGGTATCGCGCAAGGCGGCGTCGCCGCCGGTCTGGCGGGCCTGAATGAGCAGAAGGAGAAGGCGATCCTCGATCGACATGATGCTGCTTCCTACCAGATGATGTCGCTGACGGGAGTGACGTCGGCCGGGCGGCTGCGGGCCAGGGTGGCGATCGGATCGTCGCCGACCGGCGACGAGGCCAGCTTCACCGGCGCCGTCGTCGCCCAGCGGATATAATCGGCCAATTCGGTCGCATTGCTGGCGCGCAGCGGCGGCAGGGCCGGATTGGCGATGAACTTGTTGAGGATCGCCATGCCGGCATCGCTGCCGATCGCGATGGCGATCCGGGTCGCGGCGGCCCCTTCCGCCGTCGCCATCAGGGCGCGGATACCCGCGATGATGTCGTCGGTCGGATAGCCGTCGGAGGCGAGCACCAGCACGGGCGGCAATTGGCGGGCGGCCGCGGCATCCGCGGCCAAAGTGTCGGCGACCATCGTCAGCGCGGCGCCCATCGCGCTGTGGCCGTCGGCGTGGAGATCGGGCCAGACCAATTCGCCGACCGGGACCGCGCCATCGGTCAGCCAATGGGGCGCCGAGCCGAAGACGAGCACCCGCACCCGCACATCCACCTCCGGATTGTCGTCCGCCGCTTCCTTCAGGTCCGGCAAGGCGGTGCGCAGAGCATAGCTCAGCGAGGCGATGCGGTCGCCGCGCATCGAGCCCGAACAATCGAGCATCAGCACGACCTGCAATTGCCGCCTGGCCAGAGCCGAGGTGTCGAGGCCGAGCGTCATGCCATCAGCCCCGCACCACCACGTCGCCGATCAGGCCGCCGCCGAAATCGATGCGGACGCCGGCGGCGAGACGGATATTCTGGTCGCGGTCGATCTGCTGGCGGGTGCCGTCGCGCAGATGGGCGGTCCAGGGTCCGGCGCCGCTGTTGCGCAGGCCGAGCACGCCGGGCCGGCTCGGATGCGGGACGACATCGCCGCGAACGCCCGCGCCGAGCACCGCAAGCACCGGATCGGCGTTGAAATCCACGACCGCGCCGGCGTCGAGCGCAAGCTGCCGTCCGGCAAGCGTGAGCATCAGTGGCGTCTGGACGGCCTCGGTCGGCTGCCCCGCCTGCGCGGGCGGAACCGGCGCGGGCACGGGCGGGGCCGCGTTCGACGCATAGCTGGCGAAGGGCGGAGCGGGCTGGAAGGGCGGAGCCTGCTGGGCGTGTGGTGCGCGCGGCGGGGCATAAGGCGAAGGCGCCGCGGCATAGCCGGGGAAGGGCGCCGGGACCGGGGCGGCCGGCATGCCGCCATAAGCGGGCATGACCGGCGGCGCCTCGCGACCGCCGCCGCTGCGGTCGATCACGATCGAGCCCATCGTGTCACCCGCATTGCCATGACGGCTGACGTGCAGCTGCCGTGCCTTCAGCACGACGCCGATCAGGAACAATGCCTTGATCGCGGCGGCGACGAAAAAGAAATAGCCGCTCGGATCGATCGTCGCGGCGGTGTTCCACAAGGCGTGCAGCAATGAGGACAGGAGCCAGCCGCCGAGGATCAAAGGCACCATCTGTTTGCGGCGGAGCAGCGCCAGGCCGATGAAATAGCCGAAGATGGCGGAGTAAGCGATGTGCCCGACCGCGCCGCCGATCACGCGGGGGAAATAGAGCAAGAGGGCCTGGGCGAGCCCCGCCTCCAGGCTGCGTGTCTCCTGCGTGACCCGCATTGCCGTGCCGGGCAGATATTGGCCGGCGGTTTCCACCAGAATGAAGGCGGCGCCCGCGAACACGCCGAGCAGGACGGCGTCGAGCGGCCCGCGAATGGCCAGGAATCGGGCGAGGCCGGAGGGCGGCCCCGGCCGCCGCTGCAGCTTTAGCGCCACCGCAAAGCCGATCAGGATCGGGATCGCCTTGAACGCTTCCTCCATCAGCCCTGCGCCGACGAAATGGGCGAAATAGGTCGCCGGTACGCCGGCCGTCTGGGAGAGCAAGAAGGGATCGGTGCCGGGCAGGGCGCGGAAGGCCAGGATGAACAGGTCGAGCACGAAGGGAATGCCGAACACGCTGGGGATCATCAGCGCGAAGGTCAGCAGGAAGCCCCAGAAATAGGGAAGAAACGGGCGTCCGGGGCGGGCATAGAAATAGATGAGCAGCCCGATCGTGAAGACCACGAAGAAGACGGCGGCGAAGGAAATGTAGACGAAGGTCTTCAGCGCATCCGGCACCGTCCGCGACTGGCCGAGCGAATCGGCCATGACGATGATCAGCGGCGCCAGCACTGCGGCGAGCAGCAGGAACAGGGTCAGCGGGCTGCGCCAAAGGCTGATCTTCTTCGAGCTGAACGGGATCAGCTCGGACATCGACGCCTGGTCGTGATCACGCGGCATGGGCGGCATGCCGGGCGGCGGCGAATAAGGCGGTGTTGGATTCACGCTTGCTCTCCCCCTGAACGGGCGTTTCCCGGATCGCTCGTGGCGGCACGCCCGATCATGCCGGCCGCGCCTTCACCTCGCCGACCAGGCCGTCGCCAAAGTCGATGCACACGCCGGGCGCCAGCCGGACATTCTGGCTCTTGTCGATCGGCTGGTCGCGGCCGTCGCGCAGATGCGCCGTCCAGGCGCTTTCACCGGCATTGCGAATGCCGAGCACGCCGGGACGGCGCGGATGCGGGACGATGTCGCCGCGCACCCCCTGGCCGCGCCCACCCAAAGCAGGCTCCCCGCCCAGATCGATCCGAAGCCCCTCGCGAAGCGGGATGGCGACGCCGTCCACGTCGAACTGCAGCGGTGGCTCGGCCGCGGCCGGTGCCGGCGGTGCGAGCGGGACGGCATGAGGCTGCGGCGCATAAGCAGGAAAGGCACCCGGCTGGGGCGGCATCCCGCCATAGGGTGCGGGCGGATACGGCGTGGCCTGCCGGGCGCCTGACGAGAGCCGGCGGCCTTTCAGCAAAATCGCGGCGCACAGGATCGCCAGCAGGAGCGCCGGGACCAGCAGATAGAAGATGTTGAACGCGCCGCCCTGGCGCCAAATGGCGAAAGCGGTCGCCAGCAAAGCGATGATCGCCGCCAGACTGAGCAGCAGGATCGCGGGACGCCATGTCGATGCCTGATCGGGGTTCATCGCATCGCCTTTATGTCCGCTCGCCGCCGTCCAGGTTCAAAGCGAGGCAGAGGCTGGCATCGTCGCCGCTGCCGTGATGCGAGATTGCGGCCAGCCACTCCGGCAGTTCGGCCGCGAAGGCCGCCCAATCGTCGCGCGCGTGGCGCGCGAGCTGGCGCGCCGCATCCTGGAACGCCGCCTCGTCGCGGAAGGATTTTGACACGCCGTCGGTCGCGATCAGAACCGCCATCGGCCAATCGCCTGTCCGCCAGAAGGAGGCGGTCTTCACCCGCGTCTCGGCATTGTCCATGCAAAGCGAATAGGTCTGCTCGCCGACCAGATCGGCGTCCGCCTGCATCGGCCGAACCACCCGGCCATCGGCGTAAATCAGCAGCATGTCGCCGTCGCCGATCTGCAACAGGGTCATCTCCGCGTCGTTCGCCGCGACGGCGAGCAGGGTGGCGCCGTAGGGCGCGAGCGTTGCGCCGGGGCGGGCGCCATCTCGCTCGAGCGGATCGGCGGCCATGTCGGCGAGCACGGCGTCGCGCCAGCCGGCGACGGCCGCGGCCGGCAGCGCGTCGAGGCCCGGATCGTCATCGTCCATGTGCCAGGCGAGGATGTCGAGCGCCTGCTCGACCGCGAAGCGCGCGCCGCGATCAGAGCGGAAATGGACCGCGGCGCCGTGGCCGTCCGAGACCGCAGCAACGATTCGGCCCCCCGTGCCATCCTCGGGGATCCAGCCGATCGAATCCTGATTGATCCGCCCTTCGCGGGCGTGGAAATCGCCGAGGATGCTCGCGCCGGCGACGCGCCAGGCAGGACTGGTGCCGCTCATTGCGATTGCTCCGCGCCGGTGACGAGACCGCTTGTTTCCCCGAAATCGAAGCGCGTGCCCGGCAGTACGCGGACGGCGCGGCCCGGTTCGACCTTGTGGGCGCTGCCATCGGGCAGGCGCGCCGACCAGGTGCGGCCGGAAAAATTGCGGATGCCGAGCAGTTCGGGGCGGTCCGGATGCTGCTCCAGCACCGCGCCCTCGCCCTGCCCGCCGCCGAACACCGACTGGTCGAGCGACCGACCGGGGGTGAGCGTCCAGGCGCGGCGGCCCACGAACAGGATCGGCGGCTGCGGCAAGGGCGTCGAGCAGACGGTGCAATTCGGTTCGAACGTCACCCGTTCGCGCCGCGCCTCGACGACATGCTCGAAGCCGCAATTGGTGCAGGCGACATGGGCGTCCATCGCCGCGCGCAGGGCCGACCGCCATTCGGTTTCCAGCACCCGCGCGCGCGGATCGGCGAGGCCGGTGGTGAAAGCGCGGGTGAACAGGCGGCGCAGCGGCTCGCCGAGGCTGCGCCAGCGCGCCACGATCGCGTCGTGCAGGCCGGGCACCGGGCCGTTCGCATTGTTGGCGGGATCGAAGAGGAAGAGCGGGTCGGTGCCGTAAAGGCGCTTCTCCGCTTCGGCATCGAGCACGCGGGTTTCGGCCTCGCGGCGGCCGTCGAGCGGATGCCAGCCGGTGATTACGTAGAAGAATAAGACCGCCATCGAGAACAGATCTGTGCGGCTGGACGGCAGAGCGTCACGGCGCACCACTTCGGGGGCCATGAACTTGCGGGTGCCGTAGATGCTCGCTTCGGCGCCATCCACGTCGACATTGTCATTGTCGCAGATCAGCACTTCGCCCGTTGCCGGGTCGAGGAAGACGTTGCCGAAATTCACGTCCTGGTAGCAGAAGCCGTTGGCGTGCAGCTCGTGGAAGCAGGTGGCGATGTTGAGGCACACGGCGGCGCGCTGGGCGAGCGGCAATTCCACCCGGCGCGGCGGCGCGGAAATCAGTGCGCGGCTGCCGGCATAGCGCGCGGGCCGCAGCGGCATGACGTAGCCGAAACTGGCGCTGCCCGGCACTTCGACGAAATCCAGTGGCCACAGAAAGCTCTGCGTCGGCGCGCCTCGAGCGATCGCTCGGGTCAGGCGCTGGCGCAGGGTGACGTCGGCTTTGACGCAGGCCGGGTGATACCATTTGAGCGCGAGCGGCACGCCGTCGATGACGACCTTGTGGACCTCGCCCTGGCCGCCTGCGCCGATGAATTCGGCGATCACGCCGCTTCGTTCCCCGGCGGTGACGAAATGCTGACCGGGTTGCAGCGCGCATGCCGGGCCACTCGCCCGCGCCGCCGCCCCCCGCACACCAGCCAACATCAGATGCCCTCCATTATCCTTTGATGGCGTCGCCACGCCGGAAAAAGGGTCACGCATGCGGGATTTTCGCCACGCTCACCCGCGCGGCGGCCATGCTTGCACCCCAATTCGCCCGAGTCCATAACTCAGGGCGGTCCGCCGTCCGGGGAGGGATTATGGCGCAAGCCGACAGATGGCCCGAACGCATGTTCGAGCGCTATTATGACGATTATCGCGCCGTCGCCCGCGCGGTCCTGTCCCGCGATTCCGCCCGTGAGCGCATCCAGCCGACCGAATTGGCGCACGAGGCCGCGATCCGGCTGTTCAAGCTGGAGCGGATGGATGTCTCCCAGCGCACCCACTTCCTGTCGCTGTCGGCGCGGGTGATGCGGCAGGTGCTGATCGACGAGGTTCGCCGCCACCGCGCGCAGAAACGGCAGGCGCCGGTGCTGACCGAATGGCCGTCGGGCGAAGCCGAGGAAGCGGGCAATTTCGACCTGGAGAATTTCGATCAGGTGCTGACCCGGCTGCAGGAAGCCGATCCCGAGCGCGCCTGGGTAGTGGAGCAGAGATTCTATGCGGGTCTGACGCTGGAGGAGATTGCGGAGGTCTCCGGCCGGTCGCTGAGCACGGTGAAGCGCCAGTGGCGCGTCGCCCGCGCCTGGCTCCTGGAAGAACTCTCGCATGAATAGGACCCGTGCCCGAAACTGACGGCGCTACGGAGCGCCGCAAGCGGATCATGGACGCGTTCGACGCGGCGCTCGATCAGCCATCCGAGACGCGCACCGCCTGGCTGGAAAGCGCCTTTGCCGGCGAGCCCGATATGATCAACGCCGTGAAGGCGATGCTCCGCGCCGACGAGGCGCCAACCCTGTTGCCGGCGTCGATCGACCCCACCGCAACCCTCGTGCCGCCGGAGCGGGTCGGGGTCTATCGCATGGTCGAGCTGATCGGCGGCGGCGGCATGGGCGAGGTCTGGCTCGCCGAGCGCGACGACGGCCTGTTCGACCATCGGGTCGCGATCAAATTGATGCGGCCGTCGCTCTACAGCCCGGAGCTGGAGGATTTCTTCGATCGCGAGCGGCGGCTGCTGGCGCGGATGCGGCACCCGAACATCGCGCGGTTGTTCGACGGCGGCGTCAGCGTCGAGGGCGTGCCCTGGTTCGCGATGGACCTGGTCGAGGGGCCGCCGCTGGACGAATGGGCGCAGGCCGCGGATGCTAAAGGTTCGGCCAAGCAGGAGCTGGAACGGAAAGTGCGGATCGCCTGCGCGATCTGCGACGCGGTTCACCACGCCCATCGTAATCTGATCGTGCACGCCGATCTCAAGCCGCAGAACATCCTGATCGACCCGGCCAGCGAGCCCAAGCTGGTCGATTTCGGCATCGCCGATCTGGTCGCGGCGGCGGACGATCCGGCGCTTGCGCGGCGCTATCCCAACACTCCGACCTATGCCAGCCCGGAGCGGCTGGAGGGTGGGCAGCCGAGCATCGCCGACGATATATTCGCCTTGGGCACGGTATTGCACGGGCTTTTGTCGGGCCGCTGGATCGAGAAAGGCGAGCGCGCGCTGCCGCTGCCGAGCGAAGCGGCGGCCGACCCGGCGCTCCAGCGGCTGCTGAGCGGAGATCTCGACGCGATCGTCGCCCGCGCCCGTGCCGCCGATCCGGCCGACCGCTATCCTTCCGCCAACGCGATGGCGGACGATCTGAAGGCCTGGGCGGAGCGGCGGCCGGTGGCGGCGCGGCAGGGCGGCTGGGGCTATCATGCCGATCGTTTCGTGCGCCGGCACAAATGGTTCGCGGCGAGCGTGGCGGCGGCGCTGGTCGCTTTGGTCGCCACCACCATTGTGATTTCGGTGCTCTACTGGCGGGCCGAGCGGGCGCTGGCGGAGTCGGAGCAAAGGTTCGAGGAAGTGCGCGGCATGGCGCGCTACATGGTCGTCGACCTCTATGATGAGCTCGAGCCGCTGGCCGGGGCCGGCGACATGCGGGCACGGGTCGCCGATGTCGCGAGTTCCTATCTCGAACGGCTGGCGGGCGTGGCCGGCGGCGACATCGGCGTGCAGAAGGAACTGGCCGTCGGTTACGGCCGGGTCGGGCGCGCCTACGGCCTGACCGCGACCAACGGCACGAGCGGCTTCGAACAGGGCGAACGGGCGCTGCAGCGGGCCGAGGAGACGCTTGTGCCACTGGTTGAGGCGCACCCGGATCGCCACGACCTGAAGATCGAGCTGGCGCGCATCCTGACCTGGCGCTCGTCAGTAGCCGCTTTCGCGCACAGCGACGTGGCGGCGGCGCACGGCCTGCTCGACCGGGCGCTCGCACTGAACGAGGCGGCGCAGACGGCCAGTCCCGACGATGCCGATGCCGCTTATGGCCACTGGCAGTCGGTGCTCGGCCGGCTGGACGTGCTGATCCTCGAGAATAAGGGCGGCGATGCGGCGGCTCTTGCCGAGGAGCAGATGCGGCGGGCGGCGAGCCTGGCCGTGCCGGAGCGCTATGCCGCGCTTCGTCCGCTGATGGAGGCGGGGGTCGAGAATGCCTGGGGCGACGGCCTCTATTATCTCGGCCGGCCGCGCGACAGCCTGCCGCATTATCAACAAGCCTATCGCATCCTCGAAGCCGCTCGGGAGCGGCGCCAGGCGGACGTCAGGGTGCGGACCCGGATGATCCTCTATGCCTATGCGGTGTCGACCGTGTTCCAGGATCTGGGCGAAAGCGGCCCGGCGCTGGATTGGGCGCGGCGCGCGGTGGAGGATGCCCGCATCCTCGCTCAGTTCGAGACCAGCCCATCGGTCGACCAGGCGATGGGGATGGCGAGCCTGCAATATGCGACCATGCTGGTCGCGACCGGGCAGCCGGAGCAGGCCGTCGCCGAGGCGCGCAGCGCGGTCGAGCGGCGACGGCGCACCGCGGCAGCCGATCCGAACAGCGACGACGCCCGCTCCGGCTATCTGTTTGCGCTGAAGCCCTACATGCAGGTGCTGGAACTGGCCCGGCGCCGCGATGAGGCCTGCGCCGTGGCGCGCGAGGCGCATGGCGGCTGGACCGAACTCTATCGTGGCCGCGACATGCCGGCCGGCCAGGCGCGCGACGCACGGCTGATGGCGGAGGCGGCGGCGCGCTGCGGCGGTGCCGCCTGAGCCAGTCCTAGTCGTCGGCGGTTTCGCCAGCCTCCTCGGCGTGCATGGTTTCCGCCGTGGCGGCGGGGGCTTCGGCTTCGGTCGCGATCACGGCGTCATCCTCGACGGCGATGCCCTGCAGGGTGTGAACCGCCTCGTGCGGGATGATTTCGGCCTCGACCGGGGTGCCGAAGACCGCCCCGCCCGTCGCGGCCTGCGCGTCGAGCGTGGCAGAAGCAGGCGTGTCCTCATCGGCGGGGTTGGCGAGGTGCGAGGCTTCCTCTGCCGCTTCGCCGAAGCTGGCGTTAAGCTGTCCGGACAGATCTTCGAGCAGGCGTCCCACGTCGGCGATCTTGCCGGCATCGCCGAGCGCCTCGATGCTCTGGCGCAGGTCGGCCATGGAGCCGGTGGCGAGTTCGCCGACCAGGCCGCCAATATTATGCTCGTTCAAGACGTTCTGGAGCACCTTGCCGATTCCGAACATGTCACGATCCTTTCATTGGCCGGCCAGGTGGCCGGTTCATCTGCTAAGGCGCGATTGCGCCGCGAGCCGGGTCAATCTTCGTCGTCGCCGTCCGCGTCCGGCTCGGCCGGGCCGGGATTTTCAGTCTCGGCCGCAAGCACTTCATCCTCGCTGACCCCAACCGCTTCCTCGCGTACCGGCGCATCCGGATCGCCGAGCGCGACCTGAGCGACGGCGGCGAGCGCGGCCCCGGCGGTGACGGCCTCGACCAGGTCCAGGCCGTCTTCCGTTCGCCGCCCCTGCAAGGGCGAGTCGACGAAGGAAGCGGGCATGCGATCGGTCGCGCGACTCCAGTCGGTGCGCCGCCCCATGCGCCGGGTCATTCCGACGGCTCCGACACATTCTGCTCGTTATGTTGCGCCTCCGGCTCGCGGCCATGCGCCTCGCGCACCTCCTCAATCCGGTCGTGCAACACCTGCACAGCATAAATCTCATCCAGGCCAGGCCAGATCGTGCCGTCGCGATAGGCGTCGGTGGTGACGTCGATCAGGTCGTGCATCATCGGTACATCCGCCACGTGCGCTTCGATCACCGCAGCGTCGGCCTCGCGCAGTCGGTCGCAGGCCTCGAGCTGGCGAGCGAGCAGGTCAGCGTCGGCATTGGGCAGCTCCCCACGCGTCTCGGCCATAGCCCGTGCCGCATCGCCCAGCGCGTTGCGGCCATCGCCGACCAGGCCGACCGACGCTTCGGCTATATCGAGACCCTGGTGAAGCAGTTCAGTGTGCCGCGCGGCCTCCTCCGCGCTGATCGGGAGCGACCCGCGTTCGGTCTGCATCAGATCGAGCTCCGCCTCCGCGGCGACGATTTCGGCCTGTTTGCGCTCGATCGTCGCGAGCTCTTCACCGGTCTCGTCGTCCGGGCCCTCCCGCAAGGCGGCAAGCCCCGCTTGAGCGATGTTCTCCAGCTCGGCTTCGGTGATCAGTCCGGCCTGATGATCCTTCACCGCCGCGCTGAGGACGGCGAGAAATGCGTCCGTCTGCATGCCGGCCTGGTCGATCGAGATCGCCGCGGCATCGATTCGCTGCAGCAGCTCCGCCCGCTCGCCCCGGTCCTGGTTGGGGTCGGAAAGCTGGGTCAGCACCGTGGTGAAACCTTGCAGCCAGACGGTCTCCGTAATGAAATCGAGTTCGGCATTGGCTGGCGCCTTGCCATGCAAGGTCGGGTTTTCGGTGATTGGCATCGTCGCCCTCGTGCTGATGGTCCTGTGGAGAAGGCGCGCGGGACGCTGAAAACGGGCCAAAAGCGGGACGGGAGGAATTTTCGTTGGGACTCTGACCCGTTTGTTCGGCAGTCTCCGCCTTCGGGAATGAGATGCAGCTCATATCCGCTTCCGGGGTTTGGCGGGGCTGAGCTGGAGGAGGGCTTTTCCATGGCAACCAATCCCAATCAGGGTGCGTGTCTGAAATGCGGGACCGCTTTGGTCCCGGGCGCCGGCTTTTGCGGAAGCTGCGGCACACCGGTCGGAAGCGCGGGCGCGCCGCCTATGCCGCCACCCATGCCGCCGCGCCCGCTGGCCCATGGCGGCCGCCAGGTCGCAATGCCGATGGATCAGGGGCCGGCAATGCAGGCGGCGATGGGCGGGCTGACCGCTGCGGGCGGGGAAGTCACCAATCAGGGCCCGACGCAGATCGCCTTCCGGCTCGGAAGCTTCCTGTCCGGACGCACGAACGGCGCGATCGATGCCTTTCAGGAAGGGCCGGGGCGGACGATGCTGAACGTCTCGCTGAAGCCGGATTATAGCAGCCTCGTTCCCGCTTTGCTGGTCGCCGCGGTGATCGGCATCGTGATCCTCGTGATCGGGCAGCAGAGCGCCTACCGGGCAATGACCGAAATCGACCCGGTCACCTTCCAGCGGCCCAGCCCTGGCTTCTTCGCCTTCTTCAGTTGGTGGATGGTGCTGCTGCTGATCATCGCCGGCTTTGGTCTTTGGGCCTGGCTGCTGAGCGGACCGGTGCTTGAGAAGCGCCGTGCGGCGCTGATGCAGGCGCTGCAGATGCAGGCGGGTGGCGGCCAGCCGCTGCCGGGCATGGCGCCGCAGGCGCCGTTCCCGGGCGCCGCTCCGGCCATGCCGGCCATGCCTGTCCAGGCGCCCCCGCAGCAGGTCACGCCGGTCGAGCAACTGAAGAAGCTCGCCGAATTGCGTGACAGCGGCGCGATTTCGCCCGCCGACTTCGAAGCGGCCAAGGCCGCCATTCTCGCAAGGATGTCCTGACATGAACGCAGCCATTCCCCCAATGCCCCACGCCACGGTCGACACTCGGCTGGACGCGCCCCAAGCGCTGATGCTCGCCGAGGAAGCGATCGGACATCCGGTCCCGCTGATGACCAATTTCGGCCTGTCGAAGGTCGCGGGCGAGGTCACCGGCCGACATCCGACCGGCTTCACCTACAAGACGTCGGTCGGCCCGCTGCTGAAGTTCAAGTTGAACGACGGTTATGTCGTTGCGCAGGACAATGGCCAGGGCACGCGGATCAGCTTCCACGAGAGCAAGCGCTCTACGATCGTCTACGCCATCCTGATGGGCGTGATGGTCGTGCTCGTGATCGCGAACTACTTCCTGCTGATCCACCAGAGCAGGCCTGCCGTGCCGATGGGCTATGGCGGCATGGGTTATCCGGTGCAGCCGCCTAGTTCGGGCTTCCCGGTCTGGCTCTACATCATCCTTGCGATCGCGGCGATCGGCGCCACGGCCTATCAGATGTACGAGGTCGTGATGGCGCCGAAAAAGGCCATCCAATATTTCACGATGCGCGCCAATGGCGGCATGCCCGCGCCGCAAGCGGGTTTCCCGGGCCAGCCGGCGGGTGGTTTTCCGCCGCAGGCTGGTGGCTTTCCTCCCCAGGCCGGTGGCTTCCCGCCACAACCGCAGCAGGGTGGCTTTCCGCCTCAGGCGCAGCCGGCCGGCCTCCCGCCGGCTCAGCCCGCAGGCTTTCCACCGCAGCCCCAGGCCAGCGGCGTTCCGCCCCAGGCCGACGCCGCCCCGCCCCCCGTCGCCCCGCCGCAGCCCATGCCTGCCGCCCCGGCGGCGTCCGCCGCGGACGAGAAACAGCGCCAGCTCGCCGAACTGCGCGCCGGCGGCATCATCACCGCGGAGGATTATGACAGGGCCGCCGCGGCGATCGAGGCGAAGCGCTGAGCCCGGCCGACCGTAGGACCGCGATATGACCACCGGCGCCATCACCTATTGCGGCCGCTGCCAGGAGGTGTTGCTGGCCGACCAGCCCTTCTGCACACGCTGCGGGACGGCGACGGCGGCGGGCGTGGCGGCGATGCCGCATACCGGCGATTGGAATTGCGTCACCTGCGGCGGCAATGGCGCCAAGCTTGGGCCCAAGCAGAATGTCTGCCCGACCTGCCGCTGGCTGCGGCCGCTGGCGCCCGATTATTACATGCCGATCGAGGCCTTTCAGTGGGCGTTCGACCAGCAGGCGATGGACACGCTCAGGAGCATCGGGCCGCTGACGGCGGCGGCCAATGCCCTTTCCGGGCGGATCAGCCGGCCGTGGCTCGAGGCGTCGGTCAACGGCGTCCGGCTGGGCCCCGACCAGTTGCCGGAGATTTTCTTTGCCGCCGTCCACGCCGCCCGCGTGCTCGCGCTGCCGCGCATGCCGGAAGTCTATGTCTCCGGCGAGCAGATGTGGGACTGCATGACCCTGGGCGGCGATAATGAGGCGTTCATCGTCGTCGGCAGCGTGCTGACCGCGCTGAAGGGTGCGGACCTCGCCTTCCTGCTCGGGCGGCAGATGGGCCATGTCGCGGCCGGTCACGCGCTGTGGAAATCGGTGATGCAGTTCATCTCCGGCCGGGCGCAGAATCGCACGATCATGGGCCAGGGCGTGCTGCAATTCATCAACCCGGCCAAGATCATCGAAAGCGCGATCGATGCGCCGCTCATGGCCTGGGCACGCCATGCGGAAATCACCGCCGACCGCGCCGGGGCGCTGACCGTCGGCAACAAGACGGTGGTCCGCCGGGTGCTGGGGCAATGGTCGCTGAAAAGCTTCCCGCTCTACAATCGCCTGAACCAGGAAGCGCTCGACCGCGACATCGCGATGAGCGACGACAGCCAGATCGCGCTCAGTGAATGGACGATGTCGTCGACGCCCTATCTGGCGCGGCGGCTGCGCCTGATTGACGAATATTTCGAGACCGAGACGCTGAAGGGTTGGCGCGCGATCATCGAGCATTGGACGCGGCCGCCGCCACCGCCCAAGCCGGTGCCCGACCCCAATGTCATCCGCCTGAATTGCGTCGCCTGCGGCGAGCCGATGCGGCTGCAGAAGAAGGACATGGCGGGCAAGGAAAAGGCCAAGGTCAAATGTCCGAACGACAAATGCGGCAAGCTGATGGAGATCGCGCCCCGCCCGCCCGACAAGGCCGAGGTGAAGCGGATCATCAAGCCGCCGCCCGCCGGCGCCAAGATCAGCTGCCCGGCCTGCAAGGGCGTGATGATCGTGCCGGCAACGGCGACCGCCGGGAAGGCCGAGGTCAATGTCCGCTGCCCGACCGAATCGTGCCGCAAGGTGCTGACCGTGAAAATGCCCCAGCCGGGTGCGCCGGAGCAGGCCAAGGATGGCGAGGCGCCGCCGCAAGCGAAGCGCAGGGCGCCGCGTCCTGAGGAGACTGCAGAATGAGCGTGGACAGACAGGTCGAGCTGGCCGGGCCGAACGTCCGCGCCGATGTGGACGGGATTGAGGCGGTGGAGCCGGTTCCGGCCACTGGCGAGGGCGTAGCGCCCGCGGCAGAGGACGAGCAACTGCAGGCGGCCCAGGCCGCGACGGCCAGCGCCCAGCATGCGGCCCAGACCGCGGCGGTGCAGGCGCAGGTCGCCGCGACCCAGCAGGCCGCGACGACCACCTACGACGCCGCCGGCGACGACCATGACGCCGAAGCCGAGCGGCTCGAACAGATCGAGGCGGAGGCCGAGACCAGGCGCGAGGAAGAGCAGGCCGAGGCGGACAAAGCGGAAGCCGACAGGCTCGCCGAGGAAGAACGGATCCGCGACGAACAGGAGCAGGCCGAAGAAGCGCAGGCCCAGGCGGATGCGGAGGCCGGCGGCGAGACCTCCGACGACGATGACGAGGCCGACGGCTGATATTTTGTGCCGCGCGTGACCCTTTATCCGTTCAGCCCCCGCCTACTGGATTGAATGCGACTGACGGACCTTGAAGGACGAGGAGACGGGACATGGCGACCTTACCGACCGATATCGCGGACCAGCTGCCCGAGGGCATGTCGGTGCGCATCGCTTCGCTGAGCGATGAGGGCCAGCAGCAGGTGATCGACGCGTTGACCGAGGCGCAGGGCAGCGGCGAGCTGAGCGAGGATAATTTCAACGAGACCGTGTCGAACGCCGAAACTGCCGACGATGCGCGCGAGAATGTCGAGCAGGCGCGCGAGAGTCAGGCCGAAGCCGCCGACGCCGGCGATTACGACAGGGCCCAGGAATATGCCAACACGGCCGAATATGAGCTGCGCGAAATCGACGATCTCGGCGGCAGCGAGGCCGAGGCGGAAGTAATCGAGGCGCAGCAGGACCAGGTCGAGTTGGCCGAGGCGCAGGATGAGGCGGATTACGCCGACGACCAGGCCGATTTCGCGATGAGCGACCGCGGCACCGACGCTGCGCGCGACATTGCCGCCGAGAATGCCGGCGAAGCCGCACAGGACGCCGCCGAACTCGGCAGTCGTGCCGACGCGGGCGGGGAATATGGCGACCACAGCTACAGCGCCGCCGCCAACGACGTGCCGGATGCGCAGGATACGGCCGACACCGACGGCGACGGCTAGAACCAGCTTCCCCGGGGGGAGCAACGCCCGTCCCGGTCCCTCCGGGGCGGGCGTTCGTTCAGCCGGCGAGCCTGGCTGCGACGTCGGCGACCTGGCCGCGAATGTCCGGCACCGCGACGATCTCCCACAGCAGGCCGCGCGTGATCGGGCCGACGGCGTAAAGGCGCTGGTCCGGCGTGCCGTCCTTGCCCAGCACCCGCATCTGGTCATCGACGTCGATGCCGAGCCCGACCGGCCCCGGGCGGATCGCGCCGCGTTCGAACAGGGCCTTCAGCAAGGGCTCGGGCGAGCGGGGCAGGTCCGCCTCCGGTCCGGTGCAATTGATGATCCGCGCGACCTCGATCCGTTCGAGTTGCTCGCTGCCGCGCGGCCGCCAGCTCACCGCGGCGCGCGAGCCATCCGCCTCTACCGACGCGATCTTACCCGCCGCGACGCGCAGCTGGCCGCGCTCGATCATTGCCGCCACCCGCGCCGACACGCGCTGGGCGATGCGGTGGCGGTGAATGTCCCACCAGGGGCGCAGGTGGCGCAGGAAACGGCCGCGCTCGGCATCGCTGGCGGCCTTCCACATACGCTGCGTGTACGGCCGCAGCTGATCGACGGCATGACGCCAGCCGATCGCCTCGCCCCGCATACGGATCTCGCGCAGCAATTGCGACGCAATCGTGCCCGGCATGTCCTGGCGCGGCTCGGCATGCGGGCCGTCGGCATGCGCCTGCGGGATCAGGCCCCGCCGCGACAGCGCGAGGATCGAGCCCGTGAAGCCGCGCTCCTCCAGCAGCACGATGACATCGACCATGGTGAGGCCGGTGCCGATCACCAGCACCTTGTCATCCGCGCCTAGGCCGGCGGCGATATCGCCGTCCCAGGGATCGGCGACCCACAGCCCCGCCGGCAGCGTCGCGAGCTGCCGCCCCGGCGGCGGTGGCGGCAGATTGCCGATCGCGAGCACCGCCGCATCGGCATCAATCGTCGTGCCATCGGCCAAGGCGACCGAAACGCCGGTTTCGCGCTCGACCAGATCCACCGCGTCGGCCTGCACGCGGGCGAGGCGCCCGGGATGCTCTTGCTCGGCTGCGGCGAGCTGTTCCTCGACATAGGCGCCGAAATCGCGGCGGGCGGCGAAGGCGGTGGCATCGCCGCGCTCACCCAGCCAGTCGGCGAAATGGCCGGGCCGGTCGGGCCAGGCGCTCATATTGCCGGCGCGCACGTTCAGCAGGTGGATGGGATCGGCGGCACCGAAGGCCAGGCCGCGCCCGGCGTCACCCGCCCGCTCGATCAGGCTCACCCTTTGCGCCCCGGCGCGCAGCAATTGCGCCGCCAGCATCGAGCCGGAAAAGCCGCCTCCGATAATCGCGATATGATCGGCCAAGCTTTGGCTCCCCTGTCCCTGCGTTTGCAAATCGGGTAACGTCTCCGGACACAGGATCAAGGGAAGGTGCGGCAAATGGCCGGAGCGGGACGGCAACATCTCGACGATACGGGAATGAGCTACGGCATTCACATGAAGCGGGCCTGGCGAATCGGCGGCGCGCTGCTGGTGGCCGGCGGCGCCTGCATCATCCACGGCCTGCTGCCCGGTCTGTTCACCGACAAGGCGACCAGGACGATCACCCACCTGAATGACGAAATCCGCTCGCACACGCCCGCTGGCGCCGAACCCGCGCTGATCGAGTTCGAAATCTGAGCCGCTGACCTTTCGCCCCGCGCGCGGGGCGACTAGCTGCGGGGGATGGAGGACCTCCCCCCGCCGATTCCCGCCGCGACCCTGGTGCTGATGCGGCCGGCGCCGAGCGGCCCGCCCGAATTGCTGATGATGGAGCGGCCCGGCCACATGGCCTTCGCCGCCGGGGCCTTGGTGTTTCCGGGCGGGCGGATCGAGGCGCAGGACCACGAGATTGCGGCCGAACCGGATGATTCGGCCGCGCGCATCGCCGCGATCCGCGAGACGCTGGAGGAAACCGGCATCGCCGCCGCGATTGGGGGCGGGGACGCGGACAAGCTTGCACGGGTGCGCGCGGGGCTGCTCGCCGGCGGCGTGTTTGCTGATTTGCTCGCGACCGAGGGACTTGGCCTCGACCTGGACGCGCTGACCCCTTTCACTCGCTGGTGCCCGAATTTCCGCGAAACGCGCCGCTTCGATGCGCTTTTTTACCTGGCCGAGGCACCCGCCGACGCGCCGGAACCCCATGCGCAGGTGGGGGAGGCGACGCGGGTGTTCTGGGCGAGTGCGGCCTCAATCCTCGCGGAACTGGAAGCGGGCGAGGCGCACGCCATTTTCCCGACCCGCCGCAATCTGGAGCGGTTGGCCCGGTTCGCCAGCTTTGCCGAGGCGCGCGACGATGCGCTGCGTCACAAGGTGCAGACGATCACGCCGTGGGTGGAGCGCCGCGACGGGGCGGACTGGGTCTGCATCCCGGAAGGCATCGGCTATCCGGTCACCGCCGAATTGGTGGAAACGGCGCGGCGGCGCTAGCCCGGCGTCAGGCGGTTGCGATGGCCTCGCGCCGGGCGGCGGCCACTGCCGCATCCTTGCCGTTGCGCAAATAGGGGCCGTCGGCGACGGCCTGCCGATAGGTGTCGATGACGCGATCGAGAATGGTCGACCAGCGGAACACCTTGCTGGCTTCCATCGCTTCGCGGGTCATGTCCCGGAGCTTGGCCGGGTCGTCCATCAGCGCTTCGACCGCATCGGCATAAGCGGCGGCGTCGCGGGCCGGAACCAGCAGGCCGGTGCGGCCATCATCGACCAGCGCGCGGGCGGCGGGGGCGTCGGCGCTGACCAAAGCGACGCCGGAGGCCATCGCCTCCAGATTGACGTTGCCGAAGGCCTCGGTGGTGCTCGGATTGATCAGGACATCGGCACTGGCGACGGCACGGGCCAGGGCGGCACCCTCGACGTGGCCGGTGAACACCGCGTCGCCGATGCGGCCGGCCATGTCGTCACCGGCGGGGCCGGCGCCCACGACCAGCGGACGGACCTTGCGGCCGCGCTGGCGCAAGGTGGTGATCACCTCCTCGAACACGTCGAGGCCCTTTTCCTTCACCAGCCGGCCGAAGAAGAGGACGACCGTCTCGTCGTCGGCATAACCGTGCGCGCGCCGCCAGGCCATGTCGCGCCGGGCCGGGTTCCACAGATTGTGATCGACGCCGCGGCTCCAGATGTGGACGTGGTCGCCAAGCCCGGTGTTGCGCCGCAAGTCCTCCGCGAGCAGCTCGTTCGGCGCGAGCACATAGTCGCAGCGGGCGTAGAAGCGGTTGAGATAGCGCTCGCCCATCGGCCGCAGGAAATCGAGGCCGTAATAGGTGAGGTAGGTCTGGAACAAGGTGTGCAGGCTGGCGATCACCGGGATGCCGAGCTCCACCGCGAACTTCTGCGCCTTGCGGCCGAGAATGTCCGGCGCGGAGACGTGGATCACGTTCGGCGCGAAGGCGCGGATGTCGGCCTTCACCCGCTTCGACATGCCCACCGCCAGGCGATATTCGGGGCGCGTCGGGATCGCCACGGAGCGGACGGACACCAAGTCCCCGGCGGGCTCGAAACCCGGTTTCGGAATGGTCGGGGAATAGACCCGCACCTCGGCGCCATGATCGAGCAGATAGCGGACGAGCCGGTTCAGCGCCTTGTTGGCGCCGTCCCGCACCATGTTGTAATTGCCCGAGAAGAGCGCGATGCGCAGCCCCGCGGCCTTGCCGCCGAGCGGCTTGGCCCCCTCGGTCTCGATCCTGCTCATGTCCACTTCGCGTCCGATCGCCCGCAATTCTCTTCGCAGCCTCCTATGCCGCAGCGGCGTGTCGAAAAGATGGCGCGCGCCGGGGCGCAAACAAGGCCGCGGCTCAGCGCGGGGCGATGCGGGTAACGATCTCGACGGCGTCGCCGCTGTCCCTGCGCTCCTCGGCGAGGGCGTAGCCGCGCAGCAGTCCCAGATCCTGCGCGTGGAAGCTGTCGGCGCTGGCGACGTGGCGCTTCGAGGCCCGTGGCGCGCGCAGCAAGCTGTCGCCGGCCTGCAGGCCGGTGATCCGGTCGATGATCTCCAGCGCCCGGCCGTCGCGGCGGATGCGGCGGGTGAAGCCGGGTTCGGCCTTGCCGCCCCGCTTGAAGATCAGGACCCGCTTCAGGATCGCGATCAGGCGGCGGCCGAGGACGAAGCTCAGGACCCGCAGGACAATATGCTTGAACGGCGTCGACAGCTTCTCGCGATGGGAGAACATCCGGCCCTCGACCGTGACGCCGCCTTCTTCCGCACGGAAGCTCCAGTCCGGGCTCCACCAATGGGTGACGAACTGGGTCTTCCCGCGCGCGACGATCCAGCCGAAATCGCTCGCCTCGCCGGTTTCGCTGGTCAGCGTGACGATGCCGCCCTTGGAGGCCGAGACGATGAGGCCCGGTTCGAGATAATGGCCGCAGCCGTCGAGCAAGCGGGGTTCGCCGCGGTCATCCGAGGCTGAAAGCCTTTTGCTCGGGCCGAGCAGGGCCAGAGCGCGCAGGACCGAATGGCCGATATAATGGCAGATGTAGCGATCGTCGGTGGCGGCGTAGGTGTGGTCGTCGCCGTCGGCTTTGGCGAAGGCCCAGATCGCGACCGCGGCGGCGTCGCGACGTTCGGCTTCCTCGCCTTCCAGCGCCGAGCGGATGATGCCATAGGGGACGAGATAATCGGTGTTGCGGCTGTTGTGCAGGCCGATGCCGTTCGGCGCCGCTGCCGGATAGGCCGCCATATAGGCCAAAGCGCGGGCGATGCTGGTGCGGAAGTCCGCATCGCCGGTGGCGTCATACAGGTCCCACAGGCAATCGATCGTGACCGCCAGATAGCCGACGTCCGGGCCGTCATATTCCCAATACCAGCCCTCTTCGTGCTGGAGCGCGAGCGTCTCTGCCTTCTGCGCGGCGAAGGCTGACGCGTCGGCCTCGTCGGGAAGCACCTTGTCCACCCAGGCCAGAGCGGCGAGGCCGGCGACCTGCTGGTTGGCGGCCTTGTCCTCGAAACGGCTGCGCAACTGGCGGGCGGCGATGCGCAGACCGGCGCGGACCTCGTCGACTGGCACCACGCCGTCATGGGCCAATTTCGCCACCGCCAAAGTCGCGAAGGCGAGCGGCGGATAGCCCTGCTCCCAGGGATAATATTCCTCGAAGGCGTAATGCTTATGGGCGCGGAGGTTCCAGAAGCGCGCGCTGGCCGCGGCAATGGCGTCGAGGGCTTCGCGGTCCGCCTGCCATTCCGGCAGCTTCGCCGCCTGGTGGAGGGCGTAACCGGCCTGCTGCAGGATGATCGAGGAGAAATCCCGGATCTTGTAATGCCACCAATTGCGGTCCGCGCAGCCGTAAAGCGGCGAGGTCGGGTCGCGGCAGACCTGCGTCAGGATGCGCGGCAGCCAATTGCGCGCGACCGCCAGCAAGGGCGCGTGGAGGTCGGTGCCGCTCACTTGTCCTCGACGATCATCTTGAATTCGGCCAGGCCCTTGCGCTTGGTCGGCTTGCTCGCATTCTTCCAGCTCAGGCGGAGCTTGTTGAACACCGGCCCGATCCACTTTTCCGGGATCAGCCGCAGCACGAAGCGCGCCGGCCAGGTGCTGCCGATCGTGAACAGGGTCGAGACGACCAGTTCGGCCAGCTTGCGCGAGAAGGGGATCTTCTCCGGACGCATGCCGTAGCGCGGTGCGGCGAACAGCATTTGCCGCCGCCAATTGTTGCGGATGTAGCCGCCGCGCTTTTTGAAATCGATCATGTGGCCGTGCATTTCGGTGGCCTTCAGATCGTCCTCGCGTTCCAGCTTGAGCAGCCCGGCCGAGACCATTTCCTCGACCAAGGCCTCCATCTTCGCGCTGCGCGTCACCACCACCGAATGGCCGCCCCCTTCCGCCTCGAACACCGGGCTCCAGGCGTCGCCGACGGAGAGGTCACAGAATTCGTTGGCGAAATCCATGCTCTGCAGGCTGGCGCGGGTGACGAAGAAGGGGATCAGGAAATTGTAATAGACCTTCTTGGAACGGAGCACCTTGCCGCTCGCGGTCTTGATCTCGAGATAGCCGGGCCAGTCGCCGGCGCGCCATTCCAGGCTGGTGACCGGATCGTCCTTCCTCACACCATGCGAGCGCACGAAGGTGTCGATTGCCGACGGGTAAAGCGCGGTGCCGGTATAGGGGCCGAGCACCCATTCGATCTGCTGGGCGCGCGCGTCGCCCGAATGCTGCAGCCGCCGAAGCGCCGCCGCCTGTTCGGGGACGAGGGTGATCGCATATTTCTTGCCGGGCTCGAGCCGCGGCAAGATGTCGAGCATCGACACCGGGATGTAGACGGATTGCGCCGCGGCCTGGATCTCGTCCGCCGTCGTCGCGATCACCGCGCTGGCCTCGAGCGGCGCGGGCACGCCCTGCTTGGCGACGATCGCCCCATCGATCCGGCCGGTGGCGAGCAGATGCTGAAGCACTGCCGTCGTGACGCCACCCGACGCCCCCTTGGCGCGGACGGTTTCATCGCCGGCAAAGCCCGTGCGCGTCGCGACGATATGTCCGACCAGCCAGGAATCCGGCATCCGGCCATAATGGTCCATGTAGAGTTTGGGATAATCGACGCCCTTGCCGGGGCAGGCTTCCCAGGCGAGCTCGGGCAGGTCGGCGCCCGGCGCGAAGACCGGTTTCGGGCCGCTGCTGGTCCGCTCCATCGCCGAAGCGCCGCTCGCGTCCAGCGCCACGCAGCCGCCGCAGCCCACGCAAATGCCGCGCTTCACCACGCGCTTGCGTAGCCGCTCCGCAACTTCGCTCGTCTTTGTCGCAACGCCGGAAATGATGGTGGCCCCTGCCCTAGTTCAGCCGAATTGGCGCGGCATGTAGGGCGCGAGCGGCAGATACGGCAACTTTTCTGTTGGCTTTGGCCGCGCGCGAGCGCTTAGCGGCGCTCGATCATTCCTTTCCCGAGACAAGAGCCGACCCGTGAAGCTGATCATCCAGATCCCATGCTATAATGAAGAGGAATCGCTGCCCGAGGCGCTCAGCCATTTGCCGCGCGAATTGCCCGGCATCGACAAGATCGAATGGCTGATCATCAACGACGGCAGCAAGGACCGCACGGTCGAGGTCGCCAGGGCGCATGGCGTCGATCATATCGTCGACCTGCCGGTCAATATGGGCCTGGCGCACGGCTTCATGGCCGGACTTCAGCGCGGGCTGGCCGAGGGCGCGGACATCATCGTCAATACCGACGCCGACAATCAGTATGACGCCGCCGACATCCCAAAGCTGATCCAGCCGATCCTCGACCGGCAGGCGCAATATGTGATCGGCGCGCGGCCCATTCCCGACATCGAGCATTTCAGCCGCACCAAGCGATTCCTGCAAAAGCTGGGCAGCCGGGTCGTGCAGATCGTCTCGCGGACCAAGGTGGCGGACGCGCCGAGCGGCTTTCGCGCCCTCACCCGCGACGTCGCGCTGCGGATCAACGTCTTCGACAATTATACCTACACGCTGGAATCGATCATCCAGGCGGGGCTGAGCGACTTTCGCATCATCTCGGTGCCGATCGGGGTGAATGGCGAGACGCGGCCGTCGCGGCTGGTCAAGTCGATTGGCGATTATGTCCGCCGCTCCATGTCGTCGATTCTGAAGGCCTTCTTCGTCTACAAGCCGGGCAAGACCTTCTTCCTGCTGGGCATGATCCCGGCGGTGCTGGGCGCGATCCTGATGTCGCGCTGGCTGGTCCTCTATTTCATGGGCACCGAGCGCGCGCATGTGCCGAGCCTGGTCGCGGCAGCGGTGCTGCTGATCGGGGCCTTGCTCTTCTGGGTGGCGGGCCTGCTCGGCGAATTGTTCGCGATCAACCGGCGGCTGCTGCAGGACATTCAATATATGAAGCGCAAGGAACTGGCCGACGCCGCCCTGCGCGACCGCGAGCGGGCGCCGCCGAGCCCGCCGCCCGCCGGCTAGCTGATGAAGAAGCTCGTCGGGCTGCTGGTCAGCCTGGTCCTGCTGGCGATCATCTGGTGGCAGGTCGACCTTGCCGCGATCGGCGCGGCGATGGCGGCGGCGAATCCGTGGTGGCTGGCGGCGGGGCTGGCGACGATCATCCCGCTGACATTGGTTACCGCCCTGCGCTTCGGCATGCTGACCCGCACGCCGATCGGGCTGTGGCCGGCGACCCGGCTGATCCTCGGCGCCTCGACCCTGAACCTCGTGCTGCCGTCAAAACTCGGCGATCTCGCCAAGGGACTGGTGCTGACCGGCCGCTACGGCTTCGACATGAAGCTCGCCGTCGCCATCGTGGTGATGGAACGCTCGCTCGACATGGCCGCCTTGCTGTTCTGGGGCGTGCTGGCTTTGCTCTGGGTCGGCTGGGGCAATCCGTGGCTGATGCTCGCGGCGGCCGGGACCGGCGGGCTTTTGCTGCTGCTCGTCCTGCTGCTGTCGCCGCTGAAGCTCGCCAGCGGGATGATCGCGCTCGCCGGGCGGATCGCGCCGGGCAAGGTCGGCCGCTGGCTGACCGGCTTTGCGGGTGAGTGGCAGAAGGCGGTCCGCTGGTTCTGGAGCGACCGCAAGCGCGTCGCCGGCGTGGCGGGGGTGAGCCTGCTGATCTGGGGTGGCCATCTCGCCCAATTCTGGCTGTTCGCGCAGGCGCTGGGGCACGTGCCCTTCCTCGACAATATGGCCTTTGCGACCTTGGCGATTCTGGCCGGACTGCTGCCCTTCACCATGGCCGGGATCGGCACCCGCGACGCGGCGATCCTGTTCCTCTACGCGCCCTTCCTGACGCCCGGCGCGGCGGCGGTGCTCGGCGTGCTTGCGACCCTGCGCTATCTGATTCCGGCGATTGCCGGCCTGCCCTTCATGGGCGATTACCTCAACCGCACACGGCAGGGGGCGGGCGCGTGAAGGTCTTACCGGACATCGAAAGCGAGCGCGGCTGGCGGCATTTGCTGTTCGCGGGCGCGGCGGTGACCGCCCTTATCTATCTCTACAACGCCTTCTTCCTGCCGGGGACGCTCAGCTACGCGCCCTTCACCATCCAGGACGATGCGCGACAATTCCTGACCTGGATGAGCCGGCTCGACGACGAATTGGCGATGCGCGGCGATCTGCTCGCCGATTATTGGCAGTCGGTGTGCCCGTGGCTGTATCGGGCGATCTTCGGCCTCGCCAACGCGCTGGGGATGGAGCCCAACGTGTTCACGCGGCTGCTGCCGGTCGCCTTGCTGTTCCTGTGCGCCTGGATGGGCTGGCGGGTGGCGTTGCTGCTGACCAAGCGACCGCTGGCGGCCTTCGTCGCGGCCGCCCTGCTGACCGGCTTCGTGCTGCACGAGGATTCGATCTATTCCGCGACTCCGCGCGCTTTCTCGACGCCGCTCTTCCTGATCTTCCTCGACGGGCTGCTGCGGGGCCGCGGCTGGCAGATGATCCCGACCCTGTTCCTGCTCGGCCTGCTCTATCCGACCACCGCTTTGGTCGCGCTGACGATGATGGGGCTTTCCCGCATCAGCTGGCGGCCGTTCAGGATCGATTTCGGGCTGCGCACCTGGGTGCTGTGCGGGCTCGGCGCGATCGCGGTTGGTGCCGCGGTCATTCCCTTCGCCGGCGCGACGTCGGCCTGGGAGCCGACGCTGAGCCTGGCCGACGCGCTGGCGATGGAGAATATGAACTCGGGTCTCGCCCGCAGCGCCGTCGTCGGCCTGTCTGGCGAGGTCGACCTGATCTGCCAGGCGCGGATGGGGTTGCTGCCGGAAATCGTGCCTTGCTGGTCGATCGGGGCGGCCTGGCTGCCCAACCTGTTGCTGCTCGTCCCGATGCTGGTGCTCGCCTTCCGGGCGGCGAAGTCCTCGCGCTATCAGAGCAATGGCGAGCCGGGTGACATGATCCACGTCTGGGCTCTGCTCGCGGCGGTGGCCTGGTGGGCGGTCGCGGTGCAGCTTGCTTTCTCGCTGCATCTGCCCAGCCGCTATACGCAGCGAACCTTGTCGGTGCTGGAATTCATCGCGATCGGGCAGATGATCGGCCTGTGGCTCGACCGGCGCCTCGCGGCGGGCCGGCGCGGGGGCACGACGCGGCTGGCGGGCGGGGCGCTTGCCCTGGTCTTGCTGGTTTCGTTCGTGACGCCGACCCCCGGCCTCGGCCGCCCCGACGATAGTGCCGCGATGGAACGGATCGCGGCCTTGCCGGCTGACGCGGTGATCGGCGGGGTGAGCGACCAGCTCGATTACGTCCCGGCGCTCACCGGCCGCCGCACGCTGGCGACGATCGAACATTCGATCCCCTATCATAGCGGCTATTTCACGCCCCTGCGCGAACGGCTCGAGGCCGCCCTCGCCGCGGTCTCGTCGCCTGATCAGGCGGTGCTGGCGGACTATATCCGCCGCTATGGCGTCACCGTGATCGCCGTCGATCGCGCCTTCATCGCTTATGGCGAGCTGCCCCCGCGCTGGGAGAAGGTCGTCGCCACGCCGCTGCGGGCCGCGCAGCAGCAGCTCAAGCTCGCGCCCTCCGCGCTCCAGCAGCGCGCGCCGCACTGCCTGCTCCACGATGCCGACCTCGTCCTGCTCGATGCCGCGTGTCTGACGCGCGGCTGACTTGTTTCTGATCTAGGGCCGCAACCATGCTCAATCGCCGCCACTTCACCGCCGGAATCGCCACCCTCGCCTTCGCCGGCCTCACCGCTTGCGCCTCGACCGCGCGCGGCTCGGCCAATGCAGTCGGCCATGGGCCGCTCGTCCGCGATCCCGCGGGCCTGCTCGATCTGCCCGAGGGCTTCAGCTACCGGGTGATCTCCGAAACCGGCCAGACGATGGACGACGGCTTGCTCGTGCCCAGCAATGCCGACGGCATGGGCGCCTTCGCGCTCGACCGCGACCGCACCATTCTGGTCCGCAATCACGAACTGAGCCCGCGCCGGGTCGATCGTGGGCCGTTCCGCACGGCGCCGCCGGCGAGCGTCCTCGCCTTCGACCGCAGTGAGAATGGCATGCCGGTGCCGGGCGGCACCTCGACGCTCACCTACAATCACCGCACCAACCGGGTCGAAAGCCAGCATCTGAGCCTGACCGGGACGATGGTGAATTGCGCCGGCGGCACGACGCCATGGGGGAGCTGGCTGAGCTGCGAGGAAAGCGTGGTGCGCGCTGGCGACGAGGGGTTCGGCCGCGATCATGGCTGGATCTTCGAAGTGCCGGCGCGGCATCGCGGCCTGATCGAGCCGAGGCCGCTGACCGCCATGGGCCGCTTCAAGCATGAGGCAGCCGCCGTCGATCCGCGCACCGGCATCATCTATCTGACCGAGGATCAGCAGGATTCACTCTTCTACCGCTTCCTGCCGAACAGCCCGGGCCGGCTCGCCGAGGGCGGACGGCTGCAGGCGTTGGCCTTTGCCGGCGACGCGGACGGCAATGACAGCCGCAACTGGACCCGCACGGACTTCCCCGCCGGGGCCGAACGACCGGTGCGCTGGCTCAGCGTCGACAATGTCGAATCGCCGGAAGACGATCTGCGCGCGCGCGGCGCGGCGGCCGGCGGCGTGATCTTCGCCCGCGGCGAAGGCATCGCTTATGGCGACGGCGCGTTCTATTTTACCTGCACCAGCGGCGGTGCGGCGAAGCTGGGCCAGATCATGCGTTACCGGCCTTCGCGCTTCGAGGGGCAGAGCGGGGAGACGGCAGCACCGGGGCGGCTGTGCAATTTCGTCGAATCCGTGCACCCGGACATGCTGAACTATGGCGACAATCTGATCCTGGCGCCGAACGGCCATCTGATCGTGTGCGAGGATCAGGCCAATAGTCCGGTGAGCAACCATCTGCGCGGCGTGACGCCGGAAGGGCGCACCTATCCGCTCGCCTTGCTGCACGCGCAGACGGAATTGGCCGGGGTCTGCTTCTCCGGCGACGGCAATGTGATGTTCGTGAACCTCTACCATCCCGGCAAGACGCTGGCCGTGACCGGGCCGTGGCGGACTGTTCGCGGCTGATCGCATCCCCATATGGCGGGTATGGTCATGCTCTCCGTACTCGATCTGGCGCCCGTCCCCGAAGGCAGCGACGCCGGCACCGCCCTTCGTAACTCCCGCGATCTCGCCGTTCACGCCGAACGGCTCGGCTTCAAGCGCTTCTGGATGGCCGAGCATCACTCGATGCCGGGCGTGGCCAGCGCCGCGACCGCCGTCTGCCTGGCGTTCGTCGCCGGCGGCACCTCCACGATCCGCATCGGCGCCGGCGGAATCATGTTGCCCAATTGGTCGCCTTTGCAGGTGGCGGAGCAGTTCGGGACGCTGGAATCGCTCTTTCCCGGCCGCATCGACCTCGGCCTCGGCCGCGCACCCGGCACCGATTTCGCCGCGGCCAAGGCGCTTCGCCGCAACCTCGCGACCGATGCCAATCGCTTCCCGCAGGATGTGGTCGAGCTGATGGCCTATTTCGATCCGCCGGAGCCCGCGCCGGTGCGGGCGGTGCCGGGCGAAGGGCTGGACGTCCCGATCTGGATCCTCGGCTCAAGCCTGTTCGGGGCGCAGCTCGCGGCGATGCTTGGCCTCCCTTATGCCTTCGCCTCGCATTTCGCGCCCGATGCGATGGACGCGGCGATCGACGTCTATCGCCGGAGCTTCCAGCCCTCGAAGCAGCTGGCCGAGCCCTATGTCATGCTCGGCTACAATGTCTTCGCCGCCGACAGCGACGCGGAAGGCGAAGTGCTGGCCAGCTCGATGGAACAGGCCTTCGTGGCTTTGCGCACCGGCAATCCCGGCAAGCTGAAGCCGCCCGTGCCCGGCTATCGCGATACCCTGCCGCCGCAATATCGCGCCACCATCGACAACGTCCTCTCCTGTTCGGCGATCGGCTCCCCCGCGCGGGTACGCGCGCAGGTCGATGCCTTCGTCGCGCGCACCGGCGCGGACGAACTGATGATCACCAGCCAGATTTTCGATCATCAGGCGCGGCTCAGGTCGTACGAACTGCTCGCGGAGGCGATGGCCCTCTAGCGTACGGTCGCGCCACCCGGCTATGAGCGGGTCTTCATAGCAGAGGTGTGAGTGATGACCCGGTCGGCGACCGACGTGATGCAGGACGTGATCTACGCGGCGGTGATCGATGCGATCGGCGCGCTGAAGGCTGGCGCCGGCAATCTGCCCAACAATATGCTCCGCGACATTGGCGCGATCCACGCCAATTCCACCTTCGCCGATCTGCCCGAGGGTGTGCGCAAGTCGATCGAGGCGAGCGTGCGCGCTGCGTTCACGAAGCTGCTGAAGGAGGGTTACAACGTCGCCAGTGGC
Organism: Pseudomonadota bacterium; assembly: GCA_023424095.1. Classification (GTDB taxonomy): domain Bacteria; phylum Pseudomonadota; class Alphaproteobacteria; order Sphingomonadales; family Sphingomonadaceae; genus Allosphingosinicella. The sequence goes on from JAFAEG010000080.1 coordinate 39,900, forward strand.
AGCGCGCCGCCAGCGCGTCCGTCCGGTCCGCCGCGCGACCGGGTGCCGTCCCGCGGTCCGCATGGCCGTCCGCCGGCGCGTCGTCCCAGCGGTGAGCGCGGTCCGCGCGACGGCGGCGGCGGCAATCGCCCGCCGCGCAAGCCGGGTGGCGGCAAGCCTGGGGGCGGTGGCGGCGGCAAGCCGCGCTGATCGAGCTTTAGGGAAAATACCGGCGGGTGGTGACCCCTACGGGAATCGAACCCGTGTTTCAGCCGTGAAAGGGCCGCGTCCTAACCGCTAGACGAAGGGGCCGTTGCCCGCCGGAGGTGCGCCCTTACGGCGGCGGCGCGCCGGAATCAACCGCTTCAATCGGCGAAAGCGGCATCATCCAGATGTAATTCGGCCCCGACCCGGCCATTCCACTCGTCGCGCTTCATCCGTCCGGCCAGCCAGACGCGACGGCCCTGGGCGGCGCGCAGAGAGAGGCCGAGCGGGCTGTCGGCCATGCGGAAGGCGACCGCCTTCACCTGGCCGCCATCGTCGCCTGAGGCGACGACGCGCAAATGATTGTTGCCGACCACGTCGGCGCGGATCACGCGCACCGGACCGACGACGACGCGCGGCGCGGGCCAGCCGGCGCCATATGGCCCGCCCGCTTCCAGCGCCTCGCACATGTCCGGGCAGATGCCCCTGCCGGAGAGCGAGGCGTCGATCAGCAGGGCGGGGTTTTCACGCGCGGCGGCGATGTCGCGCTGCAACCGCTCCTCCAGGAAATCGCCGAGCGCTTCGACCTGATCGGCCGCCACCGTCAGCCCCGCCGCCATCGCATGGCCGCCGCCCGCCGCGAGCAGTCCGCTGTCCTTGGCGGCCAGCACGGCCGCGCCAAGATCGACGCCGCTGATCGAACGGCCCGAGCCCTTGCCGACGCCGTCGCCATCCAGCGCGATGACGATGGCTGGGCGGCCCATTTTCTCCTTCAGCCGGCCGGCGACGATGCCGATCACGCCTGGATGCCAGCCGGCGCCGGCGACCAGCACGACGGCGCGATTACCTTGGGTGGACGCGGCGGCTTCGGCGGCCTCCAGCACCATCGCCTCGATCGCGCGACGCTCCTCATTGTGATGGTCGAGCTCGGCGGCGATGGCGGCGGCCTCGAGCGGATCTTCGGTGGTGAGCAGCCGCACGCCGAGGTCCGACGTGCCGACCCGGCCGGCGGCGTTGATGCGCGGGCCGAGCGCGAAGCCGAGGTCGCTCGCCGCCGGGGCGCGGGTGAGCCGCGCCGCGTCGATCAGGGCGGCCATGCCGACATTCTTGCGGCCGGCCATGACCTTCAGACCCTGCGCCACGAAGGCGCGGTTGAGGCCCCTCAATTGCGCCACGTCGGCGACGGTGCCGAGCGCAACGAGATCGAGCAGGTCGATCAGCCGCGGCTCCGCGCGGCCGGCGAAATAATCGCGCTTGCGCAGTTCGCGCAGCAAGGCGGCGCCGAGCAGGAAGGCGACACCGACCGCGGCGAGATGGCCGTGCGTGGCGGCCTCGGCATCCTCGTCCAGGCGGTTGGGATTGACCATCGCGAAGGCCGCCGGAAGCCGGCTGGCGCATTGGTGGTGATCGACGACGATCACCTCGACCCCGGCCGCCTTGGCCTCGTCGAGCGCCTCGAAGGCCTGCGCGCCGCAATCGACGGTGACGATCAATTGCGCGCCGCCTTCGGCCAGCTTCACCAGGGCCGCGCCGGAGGGGCCATAGCCTTCCATCAGCCGGTCGGGGATGTAGGCGCCGGCGGTGAGGCCGAGATCGCGCAGCAGGCGGATCAGCAGGGCCGCGGAGGTCGCGCCGTCCACGTCATAATCGCCGAAGATAACGACCTGTTCGCGCCGCTCGACCGCGTCGGCGAGGCGGGTGGCGGCCTTGTCCATATCGCGGAACAGGCTCGGGTCCGGCATGAAGCCGCGGATCGTGGGCGTGCGGTGCCGCTCCAGCTCATCGCGGGCGACGCCGCGGGCGAGCAGCAGTTGATCGGTCAGGTCGTCCGGGCGGAAGCCCTCGTCACCGGCGTCGGCGGCATGGGCGCGCCAGCGCCAGGACTGGCCGGCGAGCGACCGTTCGACGCCGCAGACGAGGGATGAGGCCATCAGCATGACCCCATTCTACGCCAGGCCGAGTCCGGCGGGAATCCCCGCTTGCGGCTCGGCCTGTCGCAAAATTGTGGATGAGGGGTTCAGCTCTCGTCGACGACCTCGGCATCCGGGCCGTTCTTCTTGATCGAGTCGATCGCCTTCTGGGCGTTCGCCTTCGTCGTGTAGGTCTCGGTCCAGAAGATTTTTTCGTTATTGTAGTTGAAGTAGGCCCGATACTCGCCGTTCGAAGCCTTCTTGATCACGAACTTGTGCGCCATGAAAAATCCTCCCTCGTGAGGTGGCTTATCCTAAATCAGTCTGCGGCCCGGGCAAGACCGCTCAAAGCGTGCCGATGCCGCCCGGCGCACGGCGATGCTCGCCCTTCACGCGGCGGACGGTGCGGGTGGAGGCGCGCATCACGACGCTTTCGGTCGTGACCACGTCGCCGCGGCGCTTCACGCCTTCCAGCAGGCTGCCGTCCGTGACTCCGGTCGCGGCGAAGATCACGTCGCCGCTGGCCAGTTCCTCGAGACTGTAGATCCGGTCGAGATCCTCGACGCCCCATTTGGCCCCGCGGCCACGCTCGGCATCGTTGCGGAACAGCAGGCGGCCCTGGAACTGCCCGCCGACGCAGCGCAAGGCCGCCGCCGCCAGCACACCTTCGGGCGCGCCGCCGGAGCCCATGTAAACGTCGATATTGGTGTCGGGATTGGTCACCGCGATCACGCCGGCGACATCGCCGTCCGGGATCAGCTGGATGCCGCAGCCCAGGCCGCGCAGCTCGGCGATCAGCTCCGCATGGCGGGGCCGGTCGAGCACGCAGGCGATGATCTCGTTCGGCTGCACGCCCTTGGCCGCAGCGATCGCCTTGATGTTGTCGGTGACGCTCTTCGACAGGTCGATCACGCCGTCCGGATAGCCGGGGCCGACCGCCAACTTGTCCATGTAAACGTCGGGCGCGTTCAGCAGATGGCCTTTTTCCGCGATTGCCAGCACGGCGAGCGCGTTCGGCCCGGCCTTGGCGGTGATCGTGGTGCCCTCGAGCGGATCGAGCGCGATGTCGATGCACGGTCCGCCGTCCTGCGCGGAGCCGACCTTCTCGCCAATGAAGAGCATCGGCGCCTCGTCGCGCTCGCCCTCGCCGATCACCACCGTGCCGTCGATCGGCAGCGTGTTCAGCGCGGCGCGCATCGCCTCGACCGCGGCATGATCGGCCGCTTTCTCGTCGCCCCGGCCGATCAGCTTGGACGCGGCCACCGCCGCCGCCTCGGTGACCCGCACCATTTCCAGCACCAGCACGCGATCCAGCGCATTTTCGCTCATCTTGTCTTGCTCACTTCCTTGAGATTTTCCGGTGGCGATAGGAGAGCCGCTCCGGCTTGTCACCCTCGGTCCAAAAAGCGCTTCACGCCGCGCGCGGCCTGGCGGATGCGCTGTTCATTCTCGACCAAAGCGATGCGGACATAGCCTTCGCCCGCCTCGCCGAAGCCGACGCCGGGGCTGACCGCGACACCCGCCTCGGCGAGCAGCCGCTTGGTGAACTCCAGCGAACCCAAAGCGCGATATTGTTCGGGGATCGGGGTCCAGGCGAACATGCTCGCCTGCGGTGGTTCGATCGCCCAGCCGGCCCGGCCGAAGCAATCGACCATCACGTCGCGGCGCGCTTTGTAGAGCTTGCGGTTGGCCTCGATAATGTCCTGCGGGCCATTGAGCGCCGCCGTCGCCGCCGCCTGGATCGGCGTGAAGGCGCCATAATCGAGATAGGATTTCACCCGCGTCAGCGCCCCGATCAGCTCGCGATTGCCGACCGCGAAGCCGATCCGCCAGCCGGGCATGGTGTAGGTTTTCGACATCGAGGTGAATTCGATCGCGACATCGCGGGCGCCAGGCACTTCCAGGATGGAGGGCGTCGGCTCGTCACCATAATAGATTTCGGCATAGGCCAGGTCGCTGATCACCCACAGGCCATGCTCGCGGGCGAAGCCGACCACCTGCTCGTAAAAGGCGCGATCGGCGACATAGGCGGTCGGGTTGGACGGATAGCCGATCACCAGCACCTTGGGCTTCGGCACGGTGAAGCGCACGGCGCGCTCCAGCGCTTCGAAGAAGTCCGGGCCGGGCGCGGCGGGGATGGAGCGGATCGCGGCGCCGGCGATGATGAAGCCGAACTGGTGGATCGGGTAGGAAGGATCCGGCGCCAGCACGACGTCGCCCGGGGCAGTGATCGCCTGGGCGAGATTGGCGAGGCCTTCCTTGGACCCGAGCGTGACGATCACTTCGCTGTCGGGATCCAGCTCGACATTGAAGCGGCGGCGATAATAATCCGCCTGGGCGCGGCGCAGGCCGGATATGCCCTTGGACGCGGAATAGCGATGCGCGCGCGGGTTGCGCGCGACCTCGGCCAGTTTCTCGACCACATGTTCCGGCGGCGCACCGTCGGGATTGCCCATGCCCAGATCGATCACATCCTCGCCGCGCGCGCGTGCGGCCGCCTTCTGCGCGTTCACTTCGGCGAAGACGTAGGGTGGCAAGCGGCGGATGCGGTAAAAATCGTCGGTCATGGCGCCGCCCTAGCGAGGCTGGCCGGAGAGGGGAATGCGGGAAAGTCGATATGACTCTCCCGCACCCCTTCAGAAGCCGATCCGGCAACCGGCTTCGGGCTTCGCCCGCATCTCCCGCTCAAGCAGAGCAAGGATCGTAGCGGGAGTCGCCGCCTCGCGCCGGTAGCGCAGCTGGCGCGCGACGACCTGGAAGTCGCCGGGCGTCAGATTGCCCAGATCGGCCAGCCCCGCCGGAGCCGCGCTTCCGAAGAAGCGCTGCCAGGCCAGGGCAAGTCCTGCCGCCGACAGCGGCCGCAGCGCCGCCTTGAAAACGAACCGCCGCAGCGCCGCCGGATCGAGCCGCGCGCCGTGATTGGTCGCGGCGACGAAGGGCAGCGGGTGCAGGTCCATCCAGGTGAGCAATTCGTTCACCTGGCTGACCTCCCACGTCCGCGTCGCATCGGCGCGGTCGTAGATTAGCGAGTCCGCCTCGTCGAAGAGCAACACGGCGCCCTGCTCGCGCGCGCCCGCAAAGGCGGCGGCGATATTGGCTTCCGTATTGCCCACCCACGGCGACAGCAGGTCCGACGCCCGCTTGACCAGCAGCGGTCGGCCCAGCCGGTCGGCAAGGTGCGCGGCGAGCGCGGTCTTGCCGGTGCCGGGCGGGCCGGTGAGCAGCAGCGACACGTCCGCCGGCATGCCGGGCGCGACGATCGCCTCGACCAGGGCGGCCAGATCGACATCCGCCTCGTAGAGGCCAAGATCGATCCGCCCGTCATGGACCGGCGCCGGCGGCCGCCCGCCCCGAAGGCCGAGCAGCAGCGACC
>JAFAEG010000087.1 GCA_023424095.1 Pseudomonadota bacterium
GACTTGACTCGCCGCGCCGCCGCGCGCGACGGCAGCCGCGCCCCGCCGCGCGGACGGCCCCCGGAATTTCGCTGATGCCCAATCTGATGCTTGCCACGACCCGGCCCGGCGAGCCCGAAATCTTCCATTCCCTGCAGGGCGAAGGCGTCGCCGCCGGCCGGCCGAGCGTGTTCGTGCGGCTGTCGAACTGCAATTTGCACTGCATCTGGTGCGACACGCCCTACACGTGGAATTTCGAAGGCACGCCCTTCCCGCATCGGGCGGACTCGTCGGGCGGGCCGGCGAAATATGAGCGGGCTGCGAACCGGGTCACCTGGCCTGTCGAGCGCGCTGCCGAGGCGATCCGCGCCTTCGGATGCCGCCACCTCGTCTTCACCGGCGGCGAGCCCTTGCTGCAGCAGCCGGCGCTGGCGGCTTTGTGCGATGCACTGGGGCCGGACTTTCACGTCGAGATCGAGAGCAACGGCACGGTCCCGCTCACGCCCGCCTTCGACGCCCATGTCGACCAGCTCAACCTGTCGGTGAAGCTGGCCCATTCCGGGAATGACGAGACGGAGCGGCTGAAGCCGGCGGTGATCGCCGCTTTTGCCGCCGATCCGCGCGCCTGGTTCAAATTCGTGGTCGCGACGCCCGCAGATGTGGACGAGGTCGATGCGCTGGCGGCGGACCATGGCATCGCAGCAGCGCGAATCCTGCTGATGCCGGAAGGGGTGAGCAGCGCGGCATTGCGTTCGCGGGAGGCCTGGCTCGCGCCCTTGTGCCTGGCGCGCGGCTACCGGCTAAGCGACCGGCTGCACATCCATCTGTACGGCGATACGCGCGGGACCTGAGCCCCCGGCGCGGGCGGTCTCACACGGAGACGGGGCGAATGGTGCTGCCGGTGAGGATTGAACTCACGACCTCAGCCTTACCAAGGATGCGCTCTACCACTGAGCTACGGCAGCATATTCGCTAGCGCACGCGGCTTCTTCACGAAGCCTCCGGGCGGCGGACGCGGCGCTATGGCCGCTGGTGGCGCTTTGTGTCAAGGCGCGGTGCATGAGCAAGGACGCGGAACGCGAGAAAAGGCTGGCCGAGGCGCTGCGCGAGAATCTGAAGCGGCGCAAGGCGCAGGCCCGGGAGAGCGCGGTTGCCGAGGACAGCTCGAGGTCAGCGGAAGGACGAGAGTGATGGGGATGACCTTGGGTCTGATTCTCGCCGGCCTGGTTGTGCAGCAGGCCCCGGCCAGCGGCGCCACCGCACCGGTCGTCCGAAGCGGCAGCATCTCCAATTCGGATTACCCGCGATCGGCCGTCCGGGCCCGGGCGCAAGGCGATGTGCTGATCCGCTTTACGGTGACGACGGAGGGCCGCGTGACGGATTGCCGGCCCGAGAGCAGCAGCGGCTCCGTCGCGCTTGACGAGCAGGCCTGCAACATCTGGGTCCGGCGGACGCGTTATCGACCGGCGACGGATGCCAGCGGCCAGCCGGTCGCGCAAAGCGCCACGCAGGCCTTTTCGTGGCGGATCGATAGGCCCTGTCCGCGCGGAGAGCCTGGCCGCGTCTGCATCACGGCATCACGCCCGCAGCCGCTTCGAAGCAATTAGGCTGCAACGCCTGGCGCCGTCGCCCTGCAGAAAAGCCGGCAGGCGCGAAAAGGCGCCTAGCGCGGGCGGTGCTGGGTGCCGAGGCCGGCGGTGATGAACAAAGCCGCGGCCTCGCCTTCGACGTCGGCGGTGTGCCAGACGCCGGGCGGGTTGATCGCATAATCGCCGGGACCGATCGTCACCGTCGCGGTGCCGCCATCGGGAAATTGCTGGTGGAGGACCATGCTGCCTTCCAGGCAGAGCACGACCTCGTCGCCGGCCGGATGCATTTCCCACGCATTCCAGCTTTCGGTGAAGCGGTACATGCTGACCAGCCGCCCCTCCGCGCCGTCGCCGGCATGGCGCTCGTCATAGCCCTGATACCATTCCATCCCGGTCATTTCCGGCTGGGCGACCGCGGTCGCACCCAGGCCGAGATGGATCGGGTGACGGTAAAGGTTGCCGGCGGGATCGCTCATAGCGGCGCGCACTGATTTTCGAGCCAGGTCAGCGCCGGGCCATCGACCTGCGGACCGATGATGCGCAGCACGTCGGCATGATAGGCATCGGTCCAGGCGCGTTCGGCCGGGCTGAGCATGGCGACGTCGATCAGCTCGCGGGCGATCGGCGCGAAGGTCAACGTCTCGAAGCCGAGCATCTCCTTCTCCGCACCCTCGACCTCGACCGGCACGACCAGCACCAGATTTTCGATGCGGATGCCGTAGGCGCCGGTCTTGTAATAGCCGGGCTCGTTGGAGAGGATCATCCCGGCCCTGAGCGGCTCGTCGCCGCCGGCCTGGCCGGAGCCGGCCGAGGCGATGCGCTGCGGGCCTTCGTGCACGCTCAGGAAGGAGCCGACGCCGTGGCCGGTGCCGTGGGCGTAATCGAGCCCGGCCTGCCACAAGGGCGCGCGGGCGAAGCTGTCCAATTGGCTGCCGCGCGTGCCGGCCGGGAAGCGGGCGGCGGCGATGCCGATATGGCCCTGCAGCACGCGGGTGAAGCGGTCGCGCATTTCCTGCGTCGGTTCGCCGATCGCGAGCGTGCGGGTCACGTCAGTGGTGCCGTCCGCATATTGGCCACCCGAATCGACCAGATAGAGCGAGTTCATTTCCAGCGGGCGGTTGGTCGCCTCGTTCACGCGATAGTGAATGATCGCGCCGTTCGGGCCGGCGCCGGAAATGGTGTCGAAGCTCAAATCCCTCAGCACGCCGCTGGCGGCGCGGAATTCCTCCAGCTTGGCGACGGCCTTCAGCTCGTCCACCTCGCCCTTCGGCGCTTCGGTGACGATCCAGTGGAGGAACTTCACCAACGCCGCGCCGTCGCGGGCCTGGGCGGCGCGATGGCCGCTAATCTCCGCCTCGTTCTTGATCGCCTTGGGCAAGACGGCCGGATCGCGCTTCGACACGATCTTCGCGCCGGCGGCGGTCAAAGCGTCGAACACCGCCGCGACCGAACGTTCCGGATCGACCACGATCGTCTTGCCGGCGAGGCTGCGCAGATGCGGCTCGAAAGCGTCCCGCTCATGCAGGCGCACGCCGTTGCCGAGATGCTGGCGCACATCGTCGCCCACTTTCTCGCCGGCCACGAACAGATCGGCGGTGCCGTCCGCCTGCACGAGCGCGAAGGCCAGAGCGACCGGCGTGCGCGAGACATCGGCGCCGCGCACGTTGAAGGTCCAGGCGATGCTGTCCAGGGCCGCCAGCACCGCCGCGTCGGCATGCTGCTCGCCCAGCCATTCGGCCATTTCCTGACGCTTGGCCGCGGAGGATTTGCCCGCATATTGGTCGCCCTGCACGATCAGCCGGGCGCGCGACGGCTCCGGCCGGTCGGCCCACACCGCGTCGATCGGATTGCGGCGCACCGCGACCAGTTCGGCGCCCCGCGCCGCCAGCGCCTCGGTCGCCTTGTCCACCCAGTCGCGCGTATGCAGCCACGGATCATAGCCGATCCGGCCGCCCTGCGGCGCGTGCTCCGACAGATATTCGGCAATGCTGGTCTGCGGCACAGACTGGTAGGACCAGTGGGCGGCATCGACCTGATCGCGGACCTGCAGGGTGTAGCGCCCGTCGGTGAAGATCGCCGCTTCTTCCGGCAGCACCACGGCCGAACCGGCCGAGCCTTCGAAGCCGGTCAGCCAGGCGAGCCGCTGGGCATATTCGCCGACATATTCGCTCATATGCTCATCGGTCAGCGGCACGACGAAGCCGTCCAGGCGGTCGGCCTTCAATTGCTCGCGCAAAGCGGTGAGACGGTCGGTGTAACTGGACATGGCGATTCCTCGAACGATTTCGTGGCCCGTGCGCGCTATAGCCCGACTCCTGGCGGCGAGGACAGGGGAAGGAGGCGGCGAGGCGGTGGCGACGGCACAAAATTGCTGGCTGTTTCGGGCGCCGGGCCCGCTGGACCGGGTTGAGGCCTGCTTCGCGGGCGCGGCCTACACACCGCACCGGCACGACACCTATGCGATCGGCCTCACGCTCGCCGGCGTGCAGCAATTCGATTATCGCGGCGCGACCCGCAATTCGCTGCCCGGCGAGATCGTCGTGCTTCACCCGGACGAGCAGCATGACGGCCGGGCCGGCGACGATCGCGCCTTTCGCTATCGCAGCCTCTATCTGGCCCCGGCCGAGATCCAGGCGATGACGGGCCGCGGCACCCTGCCCTTCGTCGCCGGCGGGGTGTCGGCCGATCCCGGGCTGAAGCGGGCGGCGCGGGCGCTGCTGGCGGATTTCGAACGGCCGATCACCGGCCTGGAACTCCAGGACGGCCTCTACGATCTGGCGGTCGCGCTGGGGCAAGCGGCTGGGCGCGCGGCCGAGCCGGCGACCGTCAACCGCCGCGCCGCCGGCCGGGCGCGGGCCTATATCGAGGCGCATCTGGACCGAGCGATTTCGCTCGCCGACCTGGAGGCCGAGACCGGGCATGGGCGCTGGCAATTGTCCCGCGACTTTCGCGCGATGTTCGGCACCAGCCCCTATCGCTATCTGGTCATGCGCCGGCTCGACCGGGCCCGGCAGATGCTGCTGGACGGGCACGGCCTGGCCGACGCCGCGCATGCAAGCGGCTTCGCCGACCAGAGCCATTTCAGCCGCATGTTCAAGCGCGCCTTCGGCCTCACCCCGCGCGTCTGGCAGCGCGCGCTGACCGCACGATCGTTCAAGACCGGGGCCGGACAGTCCGCCTAGCGAGGGCCGTGGCCCGGCCTGAATCAGCGATATTTTCCGACGCGCCGGCCAAAGGCTGGCTGCCCTGGGGCCTGCTCGCGCCCGTCCTGACCGTCATTTTCGTGCTGATCCCGGTGCTGGCGACGCTCGCGCCGATGGCGGCGCTTGGGCTGGTCGACGACAGCGGCGATCCGATCGGCACCAACGGCCTGATCGCCTTCCTGCTGCCGCCCTTCGCGCTGACCGGCCTGCTCGTCCTCGCCTGGGTCCGCTTCGTCGAGCGGCGGCCGCTGGCGACGATCGGCCTGACCGGCGCGCGGCCGGTTCGCACCTTCCTGATCGGGCTGGCGATTGGTGCCGCGACGATCCTGGCCGTGGTCGTGGCGATCTGGCTCGCCGGCGGCTTTGCGGCATCGGCTTTTGCCCCCGCTTTCCTGTCGCCCGCCGCGCTTGGCGGGATCGCGATCCTGCTCGCCGCCTTCGCGGTGCAGGCGAGCGTCGAGGAATTGCTGTTCCGCGGCTGGCTGCTCTCGCTGGCCGCGCGCAAGTTCGGCCTCCCGGTGGCGGTGGCGCTGAGTTCGATCACCTTTGCCTTCCTGCATTTCTCGCCGTCGCAGCCCTTGCTGATGACCGTGAACATGCTGCTCTTTTCGGGCTTCGCCTGCTGCTGGGCGATCCGGGCCGGGAATGTCTGGGGCGTGATGGGCTGGCATGTCGGCTGGAACTGGCTGCTCGCGACCGGCTTCGAACTGCCGGTCACCGGGCTCGACGCCGGGCTTCCGGCCTTGCTCGTCCAGCTGGGCCCGGCCGGCCCCGACTGGCTCACCGGCGGCGCGGACGGGCCGGAGGGCAGCATCCTGTGCACCCTCTTCTTCCTCGCCGGCATCGCCTTGCTCACCCGCCGCCGTCGCGGCTGAGCCGGTTGGCCCTTCCCCGGCAGGGCCATGGCCCGCTAGACGGTGCAATCTCACCACTGCGTCGGCCCGGCGCCCGTTACAGGAACTGCCCATGCGCCTGTTGCCGCTCGCCTTGCTCGCCGCCTTCGCGACTCCGCTTTTCGCTCAACCCGTGTCCCAAAGAGGCCCGATGACCAAGCCCGCCGACCTTCCCGCCGCGCCGCGCGCCGAGCAGCGTCCCCACAGCTATGAGCGCCACGGCGTCACCGTGCAGGACAATTATGCCTGGCTGCGCGACTCTTCCTATCCGGTCGTCGATGACGCGGACGTGCTGAATTATCTGAAGGCCGAAAACGCCTATTTCGAAGCGGCGATGGCGCCGCATCAGCCGCTGATCGAGACATTGTTCCAGGAGATGCGCGGGCGGATCAAGGAAGACGATGCCTCCGTTCCGGTGCGCGACGGCGAGTGGCTCTATTGGTGGGCGTTCGACACCGGCGCGCAATATCGCAAATGGTTTCGCCGGCCCGCCGCCGGCGGCGAGGCGCAGGTCATTTTCGACGAGCCGCGCGAGGCCGAGGGCAAGGAATATTTCCGGCTGGGCGCGATGGCGATCAGCCCGGACGGCCGCCGCGCCGCGATCCTGGTCGACGATGACGGCTCCGAACGGTTCGCGCTGAAGATCCGCGACCTCGCCACCGGGCAGGACGTGGAGACGGTGACGGAAGTCGGCATCGGCGAGCCGGTCTGGACCGCCGACAGCCAGGCCGTCGTCTATACCGAGGTGAATGACCAGTGGCGCAGCTACCGCGCCCGCCTGCACCGGCTCGGCCGGCCGGCGAGCGAGGACCGGACGCTCTATGAGGAGACGGCCGACATCGCTTTCTCGGTCGGCGTCGGCAAGACTCAGGACCGGCGCTGGATCGTCATCCAGACCGGCGAGAACAGCAGCAACGAAACGCGCCTGATCCCCGCCGACAATCCCGAAGCCACGCCGATCCTGGTCGCGGCGCGGCGGCCGAACATCCAATATTCGCTCGATTCAGCGCACGGGAAGCTCTGGATCCTGACCAATGACGACCACGTCAATTTCCGCATCGCCGAGGCCGATCCGGCACGGCCGGGCGAATGGCGCACCGTCATTGCGGGCTCGGACGAGGTCTATCTGCGCGGCATCTCCTCCTTCCGCGATCATCTGGTGATCAGCGAGCGGGTGAACGGCCTCGATCAGCTGCGGCTGCGCACCTATGCTGGCGCCGAGGAGCGCGTGCCGTTCCGCGAGGCGAGCTACACCGCTTCCCTCGCCGGCAATCCGGAATATGCGCCGGCCGCTTATCGCCTGTCCTACAGCTCGATGGTCACGCCGCCGACCGTCTATGACTATCATCCGGCCGACGACCGGCTGGAGGTGCTGAAGGTCCAGGAAATCCCGTCCGGCTACGATCCCAGCCAATATGCCACCGAGCGGCTGATGATCCCGGCGCGCGATGGCAAGCAGGTGCCGGTCTCGATCGTCTATCGCCGCGGCTTCGAGAAGAACGGCCAGGCGCCGCTCTTCCTCTACGCTTATGGGGCCTATGGCTATGCGATCCCGCCCGCCTTCAATTCCAACCGGCTGAGCCTGGTCGATCGCGGCTATGCGGTCGCCATCGCTCACATCCGTGGCGGCGACGACCTTGGCTATGGCTGGTATCTGCAGGGCAAATTGCAGCAGCGCACCAACACCTTCAACGACTTCGCCGATGTGGCGAAGGGCCTGGTCGAGCGACGCTACACCAGCAACGGCCGGATCGCGATCAATGGCGGCTCGGCCGGCGGCGAGTTGATGGGCGCGGTGGTGAACAGCGATCCCGAATTGTGGGGCGCGGTGATCGCGGACGTGCCGTTCGTCGACGTCGTCAACACCATGCTGGACGACACCTTGCCCCTCACTCCGGGCGAGTGGAACGAATGGGGCAATCCGATCACCGACGCCGAGGCGTTCCGCTACATGCTGAGCTACAGCCCCTATGACAATGTCCGGGCGCAGGCCTATCCGCCGCTGTTCATCACCGGCGGGCTCAATGATCCGCGCGTCACTTATTGGGAGCCGGCCAAGTGGAATGCGCGGCTGCGCGAGCTTCGCACCGACGACAATCTGCAGCTGATGAAGATCAACATGGGCGCGGGTCATGGCGGCCAGTCGGGCCGTTGGAGTTCGCTGCGCGAAGTGGCCGAATCCTACGCCTTCATGCTAACCCAGAACGCAGGCGGCGCCGGCGCGCGCTGAGCGGGAGAAGCGATCATGGTGCTGAAATGGCTCGTTCCGGTCGCTGGCGTCACCCTCGCAATGGCGGCTTCGGCTTCGGCCCAGGATTACACGCCTGCCCCCGCCCAGATCCGGGGCGAGATCAGCGCCAGCGATGAGGCCGACGGCCAGGGCCGCCGCTATGACGAGATTTCCGTCGAGCTCGTGCGCGGCCAGCGGATCCTCATCACCGCCACCCCCGCCGCCGGCAGCCGAGTCGTCCCGAACCTCGAAATCCGCGCATTCGGCGCTGCGACCAGCTTGTCGCGCCGCAACGCCGAAGGGGATGCGCGCACCGCCCGCCTGGCCTTCTCCGCCCCGCAAACGGGCGTGTTCAACATCCGCATCGTTTCGGGCAGCCCGGCCGCGGGGCGCTATGTCGTTTCGATCCAGCGCAACACCACACAATCGATGACTCGCGGCGCGCCCGGCGGCACAGCCCGCGCGCCCACGCCCCTCCCCT
>JAFAEG010000110.1 GCA_023424095.1 Pseudomonadota bacterium
GCGCTGGGGCGGCGAGACGCGGCTGGCGCGCGAGGCGAACGGGCATTTCTATGCGGCCGCGCAGGTGAACGGCCAGCCGACCCGGCTGGTGGTGGACACCGGCGCGAGCACGGTGGCGCTCACCATCGAGGATGCCCGGCGGGCCGGGATCATGGTGGACCCGTCGCGCTTCGCGGTGATCGGCTCGGGCGCGAGCGGGCCGGTGCGTGGGCATGAGGTGACGATCGCCCGGATTGCCGTCGACGGCCGCGAAGTGCGCAATCTGACCGGCGTGGTGCTGGAGGGGCTGGAAGTCTCCCTGCTCGGGCAGACCTATCTGTCGCGCCTAGAAGAGGTGCGGATGACGGGCCAGGAAATGATCCTGCGCTGAACCGCTTCCGCGATAGGATTGCGAATGCTACGCCGCCGCAATGACTCCTGAGGCGACCACTGCCATCGGCCAGGCGATCCAGCTCGCGGTCGCGCCGGCCTTGATCCTCGTCGCGATCGGCAATCTCATCAATGTCGTCGCGGTGCGGCTGGCGCGGATCATCGACCGGGCGCGCTGGCTGGAGCGGAATTTCCCGACCGAGCCGGGCGAAGAGCGGAGGCTCGCCGTGGCGGAGCTCGGTTCGCTCGGCCGGCGCATGAAGCTGTGCCACGCCTCGGTCGGCTTCATCACCGCGGGCGGCATCCTGGTCTGCCTGCTGGTGATGCTGCTCTTCGTCGAGTTCCTGAACCGGACCGGCTATGCGGTCCTGGTCTCCGGCCTGTTCATCGGCGCAATGCTCACGCTCGCCATCGGGCTTTTGCTCTTTCTGGCCGAGATCAGCATCGCGATCCGCGTCGTGAAGGTGCGCGAGGAAGTGCTTCACCGCGCGCGCGATTGATCTTTCGCGATTTGGGTCGCATCACGCGCCCCGCTTTCATGATTATGACCGGAGCCCGCTCCCTTGCTTAGCCTCGCCTTCATCCGTGACCATGCCGATGCCGTGAAGGCGGCCGCGGCGGCCAAGAATGTGACGCTCGACGTCGATCGCTTGCTCGCCGTCGACACTCTGGTGCGCGAGGCCAAGACCCGCGCCGACGGCCTGCGCACCGAGCGCAACGAGATCAGCAGCCGCTTCAAGGATGCCGCGCCGGAGGAGAAAGCCGGGCTCGGCGCCCGCTCCAAGGCCATTTCCGGCGAGATCGCGGCGGCCGAGGCGGCCTCCAAGGAAGCCGAAGAGGAATTGCAGGCGCTGCTGCTGCGCGTCCCCAACATTCCGTGGGACGGCGCGCCGGTCGGCCCGGACGAGAATAGCAATGTCGTCGTCCGCACCGAGGGGCAGGTCCGGTCGTTCGATTTCGAGCCGCTCGATCATGTCGCGCTCATGGAGAAGAATGATTGGGCGGAACTCGCCCGGATCACCCAGGTTTCCGGCTCGCGCACTTATTGCCTGAAGGGCCGGCTGGCCTTGCTCGAGCAGATGCTGATGGTCTGGGCAATGCAGCGGCTGGAGGCGGCGGGCTTCACCCTGATGACCGTCCCGGCGCTGGCCCGGCCGCAGGCCTTTGTCGGCACCGGCCATTTCCCCGGCCACGAGGAAGAGGCCTATCACGTCCCTGCCGACGACCTCTATCTGGCCGGCACCGGCGAGATCGCTTTGACCGGGCTGCACAGCGGCGAGATCATCGAGGCGGACAAGCTCCCCATCCTCTATGCCGGCTACTCACCCTGCTTCCGCCGCGAGGCGGGCAGCGCCGGGCGCGACGTGCGCGGGCTGCTGCGCGTCCACCAATTCTACAAGCTCGAGCAATATATCATCTGCCGCGACGACGACGCGGAGAGCGCGAAGTGGCACCAGCGGCTTCTCCACCACGCCGAAGCGATGCTTCAGGCGCTTGAAATTCCCTATCAAGTGATTGAAACTTCGACCGGGGATATGGGGACGGGCAAGTTCCGGATGAACGATATTGAGAGCTGGGTGCCCAGCCTTGGCAAATATCGCGAGACGCACAGCTGCTCGACGCTGCACGACTGGCAGGCGCGCCGCGCCAATCTGCGCTGGCGGGACGAGGAGCGGAAGGTCCGCTTCACCCACACGCTGAACAACACCGCTCTGGCTTCCCCGCGCATCCTCGTGCCCCTGCTCGAGAACCACCAGACCGCCGATGGCCGGGTCCGGCTTCCGGCGGCGCTTCAGCCCCTGATGGGCGGCGAGTATCTGTGAAGCAGCCGGCGGGCCTCCCCACGGCGCGGCGTGCCAAGGCGGTGGCCCTGGCGCAGCTGGCGTTGCTTCGGGGCGGGACCAGCCTGGACGACATCGCCCGCCGCCGTCAGCGCGACCGGCAGCCGCCGAACAAGGCACTCGCGCTGCGTGAGGTCGCCGCCTGGTGCGACATGCGCCTCAAGGCCATTCGCACCCCGCCGATCGAACCGACCCGCGCGCCGGGCTGCGACCGTGCGCCTGTGCTGGTCCTCCCCGGGTTCCTCGCCAGCGATCTTTCCACCAAGCCGTTCCGTGAGGCGCTGAACGCGCGCGGGTGGGAAGTGCATGGCTGGGGCCTTGGCACGAACAAGGGCGCCTGCCGCAACATGCTGGCGGAGGTCGAGCGGCTGGTCGATCAAATCGCCGGCGACGGCAAGATCATCATCGTCGGCTGGAGCTTCGGCGGCCTCTACGCCCGCGAAGTCGCCAAGCTGAAGCCGGAGAAGATCGCCAAGGTCATCACCATGGGCACGCCTTTCTCCGGCGATCCGCGCGCCAACAACCTCTGGCGCACCTATGAGAAAGTCGCCGGCTATCCGGTCGATCAGACCCCGTTCGACGTGAAACTGAATGAAAAGCCGCCCGTGCCGACCACGGCTTTGTGGTCACGCGGCGACGGCATCGTCGCCCCGGTCTGCGCCCGCGGCGCGCCCAACGAATCCGACCGGCAGATCCAGGTCAGCTGCAGCCACATCGGCTACATGACCAACAAGGACGTGCTCCAGAAGGTGCTGGAACAGCTCGAGCGCTAGGCTCTTTTTGTGGGAGGCGGCCGGCGCCGATCCCGCGCGAGCGGGATAGACTAACCCCGAAACCGCTCGACGATCCCCGCCGGCACGCGGATCGGCCGCCCGCTCGCTTTGTCGATGATCGCCCAGGTGGTCCGCGCCTTCACCAGCGCCTTTCCGTCCGCCCCGCTAAACTCCATCAGCCGGTCGAAGCGCGCCCCGCGCGGTTCGTCCCCGACCCAGGTGCGGCCATGCGCGGTCTCGCCGACCAAGAGCGGCCGCAGATAGTCGATCTCGTGCCGGGTGATGACCCAGATATAGCGCTCGGCATCGGCCGGCTCTGCCCGCGCATACCAATGGGCCGTCGCAAGCGCCTGGATCCACTGCACCCAGACGGCATTGTTCACATGGCCGAGCTCGTCGATATGCTCCGGCGCGGCGGTGAAGCTCTGCTCGAACGGTGTCATCGCGGGCAGCGGGGGTGCCCCGGGCAGACGATGAAGCGCGAGAGCGGACCGGCGACGGCACCGCCAGCGGCGGCGGCGGCGGGGGGGTCGGACGGGACGGGCGTCGGCGCGCCGGCTGTGACGC
>JAFAEG010000120.1 GCA_023424095.1 Pseudomonadota bacterium
CCTCCCAACAGCGTATCCTGGAATGGGTGGCCGGGCGGGGGTGCGGGCTGGTGCCGTTCCCGCGTCAGCGGGAAAAAAGCGTCACCTGATCGGGCAGCTCGGGTCGAGCCGGTAGTCGAGATAATCGTCCACCTTCTTCATCAGCTGCGGCATCTCGTTGGCGAAGAAATGGTTCGCTCCGGGCACCGTCTCATATTCGACGGTGATGCCGCGCTGGGTGCGCAATTTCTCGACCAGTTTCACCACCGCGGGCGGGGTGACGACCTCGTCGGCCTCGCCCTGGACGATGATGCCGCTGGCCGGGCAGGGGGCCAGGAAGGCGAAATCATACATGTTCGCCGGCGGCGCAATCGAGATGAAGCCGCGCGCCTCGGGGCGGCGCATCAGCAATTGCATGCCGATCCAGGCGCCGAAGCTGAAACCGGCGACCCAGGTCGTTTCCGCCTCGGGGTGGACCTGCTGGATCCAGTCGAGCGCGCTCGCCGCGTCGGACAATTCGCCGATGCCATTGTCGAACACGCCCTGGCTCTTGCCGACGCCGCGGAAGTTGAAGCGCAGGGTCGCGAAGCCGCGCTTCACGAAATCCTTGTAGAGCGCCAGCGTGATCGGGTGGTTCATCGTCCCGCCGCCCTGCGGATGCGGGTGGAGGATGATGGCGACCGGCGCGCGCGGGCGCGGGCCCGGCTGGAAACGGCCTTCGAGACGCCCCTCGGGGCCGGGGAAGATGACTTCGGGCATTGCACCTGCTTATGGAATGGTTGCACGGGCAGTCGCGCATGAAGGCGCGCCTCCTATATGGGTATCGCGCGAATTTCCACAATTTGAGACGAACCGTTGAGCCAGCGCCCCCGCATCTACCTCGATCACGCCGCGACGACGCCGATCCTGCCGGCGGCGAAGGCGGCGATGCTGGAGGCGATGGAGCGCTGGGCGAACCCGAGTTCACCCCACGCCGAGGGCCGTGCCGCCCGCGCCGCGCTGGAGGATGCACGAGAGCGGATCAAGCGGGCGCTCGGCTGGGATGGGGAGCTGATCTTCACCTCCGGTGCGACCGAAGCGATCGACATTGCCATGGCGCGGGCGAAGGCGGGGCCTCGCCTCGTTTCGGCGATGGAGCATCCCGCCGTCCTGCGCGCCGGGCCGGACGCGCGCCTGATCGCGGCACTTCCGGACGGACAGGTCGACCTGTCCGATCTCGTCTCCGCTTTGGCCGGGACCGAACGGCCTTTGGTCGCGGTCCAGGCGGTCAATAACGAGACCGGCGTGATCCAGCCGCTCGACGCTGTGCTGGCGGCGACTCGGGCCGGGGGCGGCCTGCTGCTCGCCGATTGCGCGCAGAGCGCGGGGAAATTGCTGCTGCCGGAAGCCGATCTGATCATCCTCGCCGCGCACAAGCTTGGCGGTCCGCCCGGAATCGGTGCCCTGCTGGTCCGCGAAGCGGGCATGCTCGCCGCGGTCGGCGGACAGGAAGGGGGCTACCGCCCCGGCACCGGCGCCGTCCCGCAGATCATGGCCTTCGCCGCCGCCTGTGAGGCCGATCATGCCTGGGTCGAGCGTGCGGCCAGTCTGCGCGCCCGTCTGGACCAGGGCATTATCGAGGCCGGCGGCGAAGTGATCGCGCAGCATTCGCCCCGCATCGCGACGATCGGCGCCTATCGCCTGCCGGGTGTCCCGGGTGCGTCGCAGCTGATGCAGTTCGATCTCGCCGGCATCGCGGTGTCGGCGGGCAGCGCCTGCTCCTCCGGCGCGCTGAAGACCAGCCACGTCCTGCTGGCGATGGGCATGGCCGAGGAGGCGGCCCGCGAAGTGGTCCGGATCAGCTTCGGCCCGGAAACGACCGCGGCCGACATCGACGCCCTGCTCGAGCAGTGGCGCAAGCTCGCTGCACGCCGGGCAACCGCATGAGCGCGCCCATCTATCTCGACTATCAGGCCACCACCCCGCTCGCGCCGGAAGCTGCGGCGGCGATGCGGCCCTGGCTCGACGACAAATTCGCCAACCCCCATTCCTCCCACCGCCTTGGCCGCGAGGCAGCGGCGGCGGTGGAGGCGGCGCGCGCGCAGGTCGCGGCGCTTCTGCCCCCGGACGGGCGGCTCTATTTCACCTCCGGCGCGACCGAGGCGATCAACTGGGCGCTGAAGGGCGCGATCGCCCGGCTGCCGCAGGCGCGCCTGTCCATCCTTGCCCTCGCCACCGAACATGCCGCCGTGCTCGATACGGTCGAATGGCTCGACCGCGGCTATGCGAATGCGGACATTGTTCTCGTCGGCCTGGATGGCCGCCTCGAGCTGGATCTCTTCGCGCCCCGGATCAAGCCCGACACCGGCATCGTCGCCGCAATGCTGGTGAACAACGAGATCGGCGTGATCCAGCCCATCGCCGAGATCGCCGCTCTGGCGCGCTCGAACGGCGCTTTGTTCCTCTGCGACGCGGTGCAGGGCTTTGGCCGCGTGCCGCTGCCCGCCGATTCCTGCGATCTGATCGCGCTTTCGGCGCACAAGATCCACGGCCCCAAGGGCATCGGCGCTCTGTGGGTGCGCAATGGCGTGGCGCTCGATCCTTTGCTGCATGGCGGCGGGCAGGAGGGCGAATTGCGCTCCGGCACCTTGTCGCCCGCATTGTGCGTCGGCTTCGGCGCAGCGGCGAAATTGCTGGCCGAGCGCGCGGACCAGGACCACGCCCACGTCGTCCGCCTCGCAAGTCTCGCCTGCGAGCGCATGCGCCATTGGACGCTGAACGGCTCGGCGGAGCACCGCTATCCCGGCAACCTCAACCTTCGCCGCGCCGGGATCGACGCCGCCCGCCTGATCGCCGACGTGCGGCAAGTCGCCTTCTCCGCCGGCTCCGCCTGCGCCAGCGGCTCGGACCGGATCAGCCACGTGCTGCGCGCCATCGGCCTCAGCGATGCGGAAGCCCGCTCCAGCATCCGGCTCGGCTTCGGACGCTACACCACCGAGGCGGAACTCACCGAAGCGCTCGACCTGATCAACGCCGCCGCCGAGCGCCAGCTGGAGCTTCCGGCATGACCCGCATCCGCTTCATCTCGGCCGACGGCGAGCAGGTGCAGGAGGTCGACGCCGCGCCCGGCGACACCCTGCTCGACGTCGCCCAAGCCGCCGGTCAGCCGCTCGAGGGCACGTGCGAGGGCCAGATGGCCTGCTCCACCTGCCACGTCATCGTCGCGGCCGAGGATTTCGCCAAACTCCCGCGCGCCAGCGAGGAGGAAGACGACCTGCTCGACCTCGCCGCCTGCGTCACCCGCCACTCCCGCCTCGCCTGCCAGATCGAACTGACCGAGGCGTTGGACGGCCTTACCGTCCGCATCCCCGGCGGCGCCCATGACATGCGGGGGAAATGAGCGAGATGGACTCGGTGCAGGATCCCTTCCGGGAACCGGACTTTATCGGCGATCATCGCTTTTTCGAGATCGTCGACCTCGACGGCCTGCCGCCAAACGGCACCCTGGCAGGGACCTCCGGTGCACCGGCATCCCAGGGGCCATATGCGACGTCTCTGGTCGAAAGATGTGAGATCGCATGGCGAACCCCTTTCGCGGAGCTGACCTGTGGCCAGGTCCGAACGTTGCTGTCGCAGGGAATGGGATTGGAGTGGCTCGCGAAGCCTGCACTGGCTTTCGCGCTTCGCCGCCCGGATGCCTATGTCGCCAACTATCCCGGCGAGATGCTCTTGCTATGCCTGCAGGCGGCAAAGGAAATGAATGCGGTCGCCCCCGCAGCGTTTCGCGCCCTGCTGGATGCGTCGCCGACATTGATCGACCAGCTTTTCGGTTGGAGCCGGAGTGAATTGCGCCGGGCGCAGGATATCCTCGCCGCAGCCCAGGCCACGGTTCGCGGCCCCTGACCTTGCATCCCCGCCATCGCCGAACCATATGCGCCCTGGGAGTCGGGCGGACGGCGTCGTCGCCAACCTGGTCAGGTCCGGAAGGAAGCAGCCACAACGATTTCGCGCCGGGTCGTTCCGGCTCCCACCTCATGAAATGCCGAGCGCAGCGCAGCAGCGCGTAGAGCCATTGAATGGCGGACGGCCTGCGGCGTCAGCCGACAGGACCGACGGCGCGGCTTCGCCGCGACGCTCCCCCCAAAGCCCCCTTCCGTCATTCCAGCGAAAGCTGGAGCCGTAGACGAGCGAAGCTCAATCTCTCTGCCTTCGCGGCCGCGGACCAAGTGAAGTGAGATTCCAGCTTCCGCTGGAATGACGAAATTCAACGGCCCTTCCGCCCAGGCCACCAGACCCACGCCTGCGCCGCCAGCGCCACAATCAGCAGCACACTATATTCCATCCCGTTGCGCCCCAGCCCGACCACGAACCACCCGGCCGGCCAGTGCACCAAAGCGATCCCGACCGCGTAAATCCCGCAATAAATCAGCGACAAAGCGCTCACCCAGCGCCCCAGCGCCAGCAATGGCGTCCCCAATATCTCGAAGGCGGTGATCCCTGCCGCAATCCCGAATCCCAAGGGAAAGCCGAGCGAATCGAGCCATTCCCCGAACGGCACCACGCCGCCGGCCATCCACCGCGCCCAGCCGTGCGCTGCGATCAGCCCGGCGAGCAGCAGGCGAAGAACGAAGAGCGCCTGCGTCTGGCGCGTCGCACGATCCGGCATGACAACTTCCCTCCGCGCGCCAGCCTATCGCCCCGATCCGCCGCCGCGCCATCGCTTTCGGCAAAGCCCGGCCAGGCTTCGACCAGCCCCGTCCGCTTGCTTTGCACTGGCATGCGACCCGGCGCGGCCTTAGGTTCGTTCCCGATGTCTTCCGAATCCCCCGACGACGGTTTCGCCCTGGGCCTGGACGAGCCGCAACAGCCCGTGCCGCCGCCGGCCGCCGATGCCGCCGCGCAGCCTTATCGCGTCCTCGCCCGCAAATATCGCCCGCGCACCTTCGACGAGCTGATCGGGCAGGAGGCGATGGTCCGTACGCTCGGCAATGCGATCAAGCGCGACCGCATCGCCCACGCTTTCCTGCTCACCGGCGTGCGCGGGGTCGGCAAGACCTCCACCGCCCGCCTGATCGCCAAGGCGCTGAACTGCATCGGCCCCGATGGCACCGGTGGCCCGACGATCGATCCCTGCAATGTCTGCGAACCGTGCCGGGCGATCGGCGAAGGCCGCCACATCGACGTGATCGAGATGGACGCCGCCTCCAACACCGGCGTCGATGACGTGCGCGAGATCATCGAGGCGGTGCGCTATGCCGCCGTCTCCGCGCGCTACAAGGTCTATATCGTGGACGAGGTCCACATGCTGTCCAAGAACGCCTTCAACGCGCTCTTGAAGACGCTCGAGGAGCCGCCGCCCCACGTCAAATTCCTGTTCGCGACCACGGAAGTGAACAAGGTTCCGGTCACCGTCCTGTCCCGTTGCCAGCGTTTCGACCTGCGCAGGATTCCGGCCGAGCGGCTGGCCGCGCATTTCGCCCATGTGGCGAAGGAGGAGCAGGTCGAAGTCGAGGAAGAGGCGCTCGCCCTGATCTCCCGCGCCGCCGAAGGCTCCGCCCGCGACGGCCTCTCCATCCTCGACCAGGCGATCGCCCACGGCTCCGGCACGGTCACCGCCGATCAGGTCCGCGAAATGCTCGGCCTGTCCGATCGCGGCGCGGTGCGCGGTCTGCTCGCTCTGCTGCTCGCCGGCGACGCGCAGGGCGCATTGGCGGGCCTTCGCGACCAATATGATCTCGGCGTCGAGCCCGCGGCGCTGATCCGTTCGCTGCTGGAGGCGGTGCACGGCATCACCCGCGCGAAGGTCGGCGGCCCGCGCGATCCCGCCCAGTCGGACGAGGAGCGCGACGCCTATGGCGAGTGGGCCGACCGCCTGTCCTACCCGGTGCTTCACCGCCTCTGGCAGCTGCTGCTGAAGGGCCTGGACGATGTCGCCCGCGCGCCCTCGCCGGTGGAAGCGGCGGAAATGGCGCTGCTGCGCCTGATCCACGCCTCGACCTTGCCCGATCCCGGCGAGCTGGCCGCAAAGCTGGCCGGCGGCGCGCCGGTGACGATCGCTTCTTCCGCTCCCACGGCCGCCGCTCCGGCCGCGCCCACCGGCGACGTCGCCAATTTCCCCGAACTGATCGACCGGATCGAAAATGCCGGCAAGATGATCGTCGCCCAGCGCCTGCGCGACGAGGCCAGCCTGGTCAGCTTCGCCCCGCCCGAATTGCTGCTGCACATGCCGGGCGCCAACGACGCCTTTCTGCGCGAACTGAAGGACGCGCTGAAACAGGCCGGCCTCGCGACGATCAGCCCCGCTTTCGCGGACACGCCGGGCGAGCCAACCCTGCACGAAGCGCAGATTCAGGCCGAACAGAATGAACGGCAGGACGTGCTGAACTCGCCGATGGTGAAAGCGGCGTTCGAGGCCTTCCCCGACGCCGAACTGGCTGGCTATACGGCCGGCGACCGCACCCACTGAGCGTTTGCGAGGCAGGTGGCACACCTGCCGGCCTGGCAAACGCGACCGATGATGACGAGGACCTGACATGCAGAATATCGAAGATATCATGAAGATGGCGCAGGAAGCGCAGAACAAGCTCATGGAGGAGCAGGCCAAGCTCGAGAAGGTCGAGGTCGAGGGCGCCTCCGGCGGCGGTATGGTGAAGGTCCGCGCCACCGCGAAGGGCCGGGTGATCGCCGTCAACATCGACGACAGTCTGCTGGCCGACAAGCAGATGCTCGAGGATCTCGTCGCCGCCGCCTTCAACGACGCCCGCGTGAAGGCCGAAGCCGCCGTCGCCGGCTCGATGAGCCAGGCCATGGGCGGCATGCAAATGCCCCCCGGCTTCAAGATGCCGTTCTAAGGACCGAGCACCCCCACAACCCGTCATGCTGAACTTGTTTCAGCATCCATCTCGCCGTCACCGCTACGCAGAAATGTGGACCCTGAACCAAGTTCAGGGTGAGGGCGGGGGTGACGGCTGCCCGGTCCCGAACCGGGATTGCGTTTACCATAGGTCGAAGCACTTCCGCCGGGTCCGAAATGATATTCGGGCCGGATGCACTTGCGGCTTCCTCTTCTGATTGCGGCGATGCTCTTCCCGTCGGCGGCGCTGGCTCAGGCCGCGCCAGAGCCCGAGGAAGCGGACCCGATCTGCGCCGATCGCCCCGGCATCGCCAGCTCCACCTGCACCGTCCCGGCGGGCCGCGCGCAGGTCGAGCTCGCGGTCGACTGGTCGTTCCAGGAAGAAGGCGACGATCGCACCGACACCTTGCTCGCGGGCGACACGCTCGTTCGGGTTGGCGTCGGCGAGCGCACCGAATTGCAGCTCGGCTGGACCGCCTACGGCCGGGTGCGGGATCGCACCGCCGGCATCCGTTCCCGCGACGCCAGTGTCGGCGATGCGATGATCGGTGTGCGCCACCGTTTCTTCGAACGCGGCACGGTCTCGGCGGCATTGCAGGGACGCCTGCTGATCCCCACCGGCGGCAGCGCGATCGGCGCAGGAGATTGGGGCTTCGACCTGGAATTGCCGGTCGACTTCGAACTTGGCGAAACCTATTTGCTGCTCACGCCCGCGCTGGGCGCGACGCCGGACGCGGACGGCAGCGGGCGGCATCTGTCTTACGGGATGGCGGCCGGTTTCGGCTTCAACCTCTCGCAGCGGCTGAGCGCGCAGCTCGATTTGGCCTTTTACCGCGACGACGACCCGCTCGGCGCGAGCACCGAAGCGCTTGCCGGGCTCGGCCTCGCCTTTGCGGTGAATGACGACCTGCAGCTCGATCTCGGCGCGATCGTCGGCCTCAACCGGGCCAGCCCCGATCTGGGCATCTACCTCGGCGCGGCCAGCCGGTTCTGAGCCATCGTCACCCCGGCGAAGGCCGGGGCCCA
>JAFAEG010000033.1 GCA_023424095.1 Pseudomonadota bacterium
CCCCCGCACCAACCCCAACACCCACTCCGCCCCAGCCCGGGTCTTCCCGAACCCGCGCCCCGCCATCATCACCCACGTCCGCCAATCCTCCCCGGAAGGCGGCAACTGCCCCGCATGCGCCCACTCCGGAAAATGCCGATTGGCTGCGGCCGCCGCATAAGGATCGAGCGAAGCGATGATCTTGGCGCACTCGTCGTCGTAGCAATCGTCGAGAATATCGGGCAGCGGAATAGTCACCTGGGCTTACTCCGTCGTGGGCAATAGATTTGGCAGTCAGGCCTAGCGACCGAGCGTGCGTTGACGCTGGAGTCCGAGGCCTAACCAGCGCCTATGTTCCATCTTCGTTCTATGCTACCGTGTGATGATGGTGGACCATTCAGAGATTGAGCGCTCCGTCAGCGCCGAGGACGATGCTCGTTTAGCTGCTGTTGAAGCGATGCTCAGCGCAGAGGGTACGGGTCGGGGCATGGGCGGGATGGGCGGCATCGTGGTCTCCAACCTCGACATGCTCGACTTGCCGTTGGAGCAGCGGTTTCGTTTATCGACTTTATCACCGAAACCTATCGAGAACGGCAGTTCGGCGAGGAAACTGCAGCGGCCGGCGGACCTGACGCGTCAAAGGCGATCGGCTGATCCCTTGCGCCGCTGCGCCTTGATCGCCTCCACCTTCCGCAAAATCTCCGCCCTGACCTCCTCGATATCCGGCTCCCGCGCGCGCCAATTGTAGCGCTGCGGCGCGCCGCCCTTCGCGGTCGATCGGTGCAGCTTCAGCAGGTTCATCGCGTCGGCGACCGTGATCTCGCCGGTCAGGCCGCTCCCCGCCGGCCGCGGCGCGCCGCTCAGCACCGCGCGGAAATTCTCGATCAGCAAGGCCTCGACGTCCAGATAGCCGCTGCGCACCGCCTCGGCCCAATCGGCGGCGAAGCCCGGCTCGCGCCGCCGCCGCGCATAGACCGCCTCGCGCGACATCCCGACCAGGTCCGCCGCCCGCGCCACGTTCGCGCCCGCCTCGACATGCGCCAGGAACTCCGCCTCTTTCGCGGCCGACCAGCGCCCCGGCCCGACCCGCATGATGCACGGCCGCCCATGCTTCGACTTCCGCACGATCTCGTCGCGGGCAAGGGGAGGGGCCTCGCCTTGCTCCAGCCGCCCACGCCCCTCCGCCTGCGCCGCCGCCCAGCGCCCGGCAAAATCCGCATCCACCTTGCGGGCGGCATAAGCGGTCGAATGATCCACCCCCGCCGCCCGCGCCGCCCCGCGCATGCTGGCCCCCAAAGCCAGCGCCGCCAGAAAATCCCTTTGCCACCGCGCCCGCGCGCCCTCGACCGCCGGCCTCCGCCCCCGCGCCATCCGCTCGCCTCCCGCTGCCATGCTGTGCTGCGGGCAAAAGAAAGGGCCGGCGCAACCCCAAGGTCACCCGGCCCGCAATTCCGCAGCTTCGGAATATTTACCGAAACAGCGTCACGCTGTCAATAATAAAGTGCCAGATAGGATATTTTCTAGTCGATGGAGCCAAGCCGGCGCTCCAATGGTGGAGAAAAGCCGGAATATTCCGTAAGGCGCGGTAGCAAGCGTCGTCCCCGTGGCACCCTTATTGGGAAGGCAAACGGGACTGCCGCTTCCGCTGGGGATCACGGATGCAGCGCATTCTCATCATCGGCCCCTGCGGGTCCGGGAAATCGACGCTGTCGCGGGAGGTCGGCGAACGGCTGGGGCTGCCGGTCTTTCACATGGATCAGCTCGGTTGGCTGCCAGGGTGGGTCGAGACCGAAAAGAACGAATTGCGCGCGCGGATCGAGACGGTCGTGGCCACCGATCGCTGGCTGATCGAGGGCAATTATGGCAGCACCTTGCACCTGCGCCTGCCGAGGGCGGATACCGTCATCTATCTCGATTTCCCGATCCGCCTGTGCCTTTGGCGGCTGCTGCGGCGGACGCTGAGCTACCGAGGCCGCACCCGCCCCGACATGCCGGACGACTGCCCGGAGCGGTTCGACTTCGCGTTCTTCCGATATGTGCTTTTTTGGAACTGGGGCCCGGGCCCACGCACCGAAGAGCGCCTCAAGGGGCATGAGAGCAAGGTGGTCCGGCTCAGCGGGCCGAAGGCATTGGAACGGTGGGTCGCAGGCCTGAACCGCTGAAGCCCCAAGGGGCAGGGCCAGGCTAAGCGTCCTCATCACCAAAAGAAAAGGGCCGCCCCTCGCGGGACGGCCCTTCCTGTCTGTAACCAGCTCCAAGCACCGCTTGGAGACGAAGGCTTTTAGCCGAGCAATTCCTGCTCCAGCTTCTTGGCCATTTCCTCAATGTTTTCCGGCGGCCAGCCGGGGATGTCCATGCCGAGGCGCAGGCCCATCGAGGCAAGGACTTCCTTGATCTCGTTCAGGCTCTTGCGGCCGAAGTTCGGCGTGCGGAGCATCTCGGCCTCGGTCTTCTGGACCAGGTCGCCGATGTAGATGATGTTGTCGTTCTTCAGGCAGTTGGCGCTGCGCACCGACAGCTCCAGCTCGTCCACCTTCTTGAGCAGGTAGCGGTTCAGCTGGTTGGCATCGGCTTCGGAGTCCATGCCGCCCTGATAGGCGCCGCCACCGATCATCGCGCCGCCCATGGGCTGGCTCTGCGCGATGCCGTCGTCGAAGTGGACGAACAGCTGCAGCTGGTCCTGCAGGATGCGCGCGGCATAAGCGAGCGCGTCCTCGGGGCTCACCGTGCCGTCGGTCTCGACGGTGATGGTCAGCTTGTCATAGTCCAGCTCCTGGCCGACGCGGGTATTCTCGACCTTGTAGCTGACCTGGCGGACCGGGCTGTACAAAGCGTCGACCGGGATCAGGCCGATCGGCGCATCGACCGGGCGGTTCGCGGCCGCGGCGACATAGCCCTTACCGGCTTCGGCGGTCAGTTCCATGTTCAGCGTCGCGCCATCGTCCAGGTGGCAGATGACGAGGTTCGGGTTCATCACCTCGATGTCGCCGGTCGCGGCGATCTGGCCGGCGGTGACTTCGGCGGGGCCGGTCGCGGAAAGCTGCAGGCGCTTGGTGCCCTCGCCTTCCATCTTCAGCGCGACCTGCTTCACGTTGAGGACGATGTCGGTCACGTCCTCGCGCACGCCGGCCAGGCTGCTGAATTCATGCAGCACGCCTTCGATCTTGATCGAGGTGACGGCGGCGCCCTGCAGCGACGAGAGCAGAACGCGGCGGAGCGAGTTGCCCAGCGTCAGGCCGAAGCCCCGCTCGAGCGGCTCGGCGACAAAGGTCGCCTTGCGGCGGCTGTCGCCACCACCGGTCTTCTTCTCGAGCGCGTTGGGCTTCTTCATTTCCTGCCAGTTCTTTGCGTTGACGGCCATGGTTTTCCCTTGGGCTCAGCGGAAACGCGGAGAGGCGCGGTTCCGGATTTTGAAACTTCTACTTCCGACTGGCTCGGCCGAGGCGGGCCCCGGCCGAAGCAATCAGACCCGGCGACGCTTGGACGGGCGAACGCCGTTGTGCGGGATCGGCGTCACGTCGCGGATCGACGTGATGGTGAAGCCGACGGCCTGCAAGGCGCGAAGCGCGCTCTCGCGGCCCGAACCCGGACCCTTCACTTCGACCTCGAGCGTGCGCACGCCATGCTCGGCGGCCTTCTTGCCCGCATCCTCGGCGGCGACCT
The DNA here is from genome assembly GCA_023424095.1 of Pseudomonadota bacterium. GTDB lineage: Bacteria > Pseudomonadota > Alphaproteobacteria > Sphingomonadales > Sphingomonadaceae > Allosphingosinicella. The sequence goes on from JAFAEG010000033.1 coordinate 3,643, forward strand.
GGGCGGCATAGGGCGTCGATTTGCGGCTGCCCTTGAAGCCCATCATGCCGGCCGAGCTCCAGGCAATCGCATTGCCCTGCGCGTCGGTGATGGTGATCATGGTGTTGTTGAAGCTGGCGTTCACGTGGGCGACGCCGGCGGTGATGTTCTTGCGCTCGCGGCGGCGGAGACGCTGGGGGGCTTGTGCCATGGAACTCTAATCCTGACTAAATCTTGCGTGACGCCGGAGGCTCGCCCCGGCGGAGAAGGAAGCGGCTGGGCGCTTACTTCTTCTTGCCGGCGATCGGCTTGGCCTTGCCCTTGCGGGTGCGCGCATTGGTGTGCGTGCGCTGACCGCGAACGGGGAGGCCGCGACGGTGACGCAGGCCGCGATAGCAGGCCAGGTCCATCAGGCGCTTGATGTTCATCGCCACTTCGCGGCGAAGATCGCCCTCGACGGTGTAATCGGCGTCGATCGTCTCGCGGATCTGCAGGACTTCCTGGTCGGTCAGGTCCTGGACGCGGCGCTCGGCGGGGATGCCCAGCTTGGCAGTGATCTGCTTCGCCTTGGCCGGCCCGATGCCGTGAATATACTGAAGCGCAATCTCCACGCGCTTCGCGGTCGGAATGTTAACACCCGCAATACGTGCCATGTAAAATATTCTCCTAGCTCCACAGGGACGCTGGCTTATCGTCCCCATCTCGTCGCGTTGGTTCCCGTGAACGGACAAAACCGGCGCGCGCGCAAGGGCACGCCGCCGGGTGGCCGGTTAACGGGATGAAGCGCAGATAGGAGGGGTGGCGAGCGGTGTCAACCGCTGTGGACGTCGCGCGGTTCCATATTTCGCTGCTCCGCCATCAGCTTGCGCGCCATCACGATCGCGGCGGCGACGCAGGCGCAGAACAAGCCGCCTTCGATGCTCGCGGTAGCCGCTTCGGTCACCGGTCCAAAGCCCTCTTCGCCGAACAGGGCGCCGATTCCGTCGACGCGAAAGCGTGATTCGGGGAAGCGGGTGGCGAGCAGGGCCAGGGTGCCGGCCATGAGCTTGCCGCCCAGCAGTGCGATGGTGAGGCCTGCCGCGATCCCGGCGAGCGCGCCGACGATCGCCCCGCGGCGGATCGAGGGCCGGCCGGTCCTGCCGAGCCAGACGCCGAGGCCGGTGGCGGCGCCGAGCAGGGCGCCTTCGGGAGCGCCCGTGACCCGGATCGGCGCATAGCCGACCAGCAATGTGAAGGCGTCGCGCGCCAGCAGGCTGACCACCGCCCCGACGATCAGCCCGCCGAGCGCACCGCCGAAGACCTGCCAGTAAGCCGGGCGGTTCGCGACCCCGGCAATGCCGAAGCTGACCCCGCCTGCGCCGAGCAGGGCGACGAGCAAGGTCGCCGAGGCGAGCACCAGCAACACCGACAAGGCGCCAACCCCCGGCTGCGCCGCGCCGAGGGAACCGTAGAGGATCCCCCCGGCTATGCCCGCGATCCCGCCGCCGATGATGCCGGCGATGCTCAGCCGGGCGAAATCCGGCCAGAAGGCGGGGGCAGGCTGCGCGGGTGCAGGGGAGGGCGCGGAGGTCGTTTGGACCTGGTCGGGATGCTCGACCAAGGCGACGAAACGATAGCCATGCTTGGGCACGGTCTCGATAAAGCGCGGGCGAGCGGCGTCGTCGCCGAGCCGCTTGCGCAGGGTGCGGATGCACTGGGTCAGGGCCTCGTCGGTGACCGGGATGCCCGACCAGACCTCGTCCATGAAGCGGTCCTTGGTGACCAGCGACCCTGCCTCGCGCACCATCAAGGCGAGCGCGTCGAAATAACGCGCATTCAGCTCGACCGTCGCGGCGCCGTCCAGCAGGCGGCGATCGGCCGTGTCGAGCGTGAAGGTTTCGAAGCGGAAGGGGCCGGACGTCACAGCCCGTGTGTAGGCGAGAGAGACGCGCGGCGGGAAGGGGTGACCTTGTCCGCCGCGCGCTCGCTCAATCCGGCTTCGACGCCAGGCCGCGCGGGGCGAAATTCACCCGGCCGATCTCGCCGATACGACCGCCCCGGAGCGACCCTTCGACCAGTTCGTAGCCGAGCAAGGCGAAGACCCGGTCGCCGAGGAAGATCGGGCGGGCATTGCCATACCAATCGACGCAGCTGGCCTGGCAGGCATCGTCCGTCACGTCGCCGGGCCGCGCATCCAGTTCGCCGGCGGGCGTGAAGGCGCGATTGTCGCGGCGCAGGAACAGCATCGCCGCGGCCGATCCGAAATAGCGGCGATGGGTCGGCTCGACCGAGCGCATGACCGGCAGGCCAATCGTGCCTGACGAGCCGTCGGGCGAATTGCGGTCGGGGCGATAGAAGAAGCCGTGGCTGCGGCTCTCGCCCTGCGCGGCCGCGCGCTGGACATAGCGTTCGCCCACGGCCGGCCGGTCGCCGCCGAGATGAATGGCGGTGAAGCCCAGCCCTTCGCTCATATTCCCGATCGCGAGCGCGTCGCGGCCCATCGCCTCGATCCGCTCGACGCCGTGGGGCAGGGGAAGGCGCATTGCCTCGCCGCCCGCGACCGGCACGGCGACGATGCCGCCTTCGCGTTCGCCCGCACCATAGCCGCTGCCACCCGCGCCGTAGAGCAGATAGGCGCCGACGAAGCGGTTCTGCATATTGTAGGCGTTGGCACCGAGCGCCGGCAGGGCGCGGTACATGCTCGCATCGGCCTCGCTCGAACCGTCGCCGAATGCGCTCAGCGGCAATTGCAGCAGCGCCATGTTCGTGCCCTCGCCCTGCTCCGGACCCCACATCGTATCGCCGCGGCCTTCGGCGCGGACCAGCAGGTCGAGCCGGCCGGCTGCGGCATCCTCGCGGAAAGAGAATTGGTCGATCGGGACACCGCGCGTGCCGATCGCCGACGGCGTATCCTCGCGGGCGAATGGCAGGCGATAGACGTAGGAGGGCGCCGGCCGGCCCTCCTGCCGCCCGCCATAATCCGAAACCGACAGATAGACCGCGTTCGAAGAGACGTAGAAATTGCGCGACGCCGGGCCGAGCACCGCGGTCGCCAGGCAATCCAGTTCGGCCGCGGTCAGGTCGCAATCGATCACGCTGTGCAACGCGTCGATCGAGGCATCCTCGCGGCCCTTGATCGAGGGGGCGATAAACACGCGTCGGGAATCGGCAATGCGGCGGAAGGCGGCGCGCGAGCCGTCCGGACCCCATTTGCGCACGCCGGGCAGCGCCTCCAGCGGATCCCCGCCCTCCCAACCGAGATAGAGCGGCGTATAATAGACCAGGCGGTTGCCGATCAGCCGCGAGGCATAATTGCGCGACGAATAATAATCGTTGGATTTGAGGTGATAGGCGTCCTCGAACGTGAGTTGCCCGTCCGGCGCGATGCGGAAACGATTCACCTCGGTGCCGCCGCGCGCGTAGGAATAGCCAATGACGATCACCCGGTCGCCCGCGACCAGCATCTCGTCATACCAGTCGCCCTGGCCGCTCACGCCGGGCGGGAAGGCGTCGATCGTATCGACGGGACGCATCGAGCCGCTCGCGAGGCTGATCGTGAACAGCCGGCCGCGCCGCAGCACGACCAGATAGTCGCGCCAATTCTTCACGATGCCGCCCTCGTCGACGCCGGCTTCCTGATTGTTGGTGATGCTCTCGGAATCCGCTGGCGCCGCTGCGTCGGCCGACGGCGCGGCTTGCGCTGCCGGGGCAGGGGAGGCGGTCATCCCCTCGGCATAGCCCGCCTCTCGTTGCCGCCTTGCGCCGGCGTGCTGCAGGAAGGCGCGCAATTCGTCTTCAGACTGGAAGGCGGTGAGGCCCCGACCCGGTTCGGTGACGACCTGCGTGGTCGCGGTCGTACCGCTGCAGGCGGGAAGGATGATCGCGCCGGCGAACAATGTGACGGTCAGGGCGGTGAGGAGCGGACGGCGAACAGTGAGCGGCATCTGCGGCACTCCAGCTGTGGTGCGCTGATGTTACATTATCACTATGAACGTCCGGCAACGAGATATGCGTTGCCGCGCGCGTCGTGGCAAAGCCGCGCCGACGGTCGGGGTCGACCGGCCTGAGCCGGCCGACCCGATTCGCCTCAGACCACGCCGAACGCCAGCATTGCGTCGGCGACCTTCTTGAAGCCGGCGATGTTGGCGCCCTTCACATAGTCGACATAGGTGTCCGACTTGCGGCCATATTCCAGGCAGCGGTCGTGGATGCCGTCCATGATGTCGCGCAGCAGCTGCTGCAGCTCCGATTCCTTCCACGAGCGGCGTTCGGAATTCTGGCTCATCTCCAGGCCCGAAACCGCCACGCCGCCGGCGTTGGACGCCTTGCCCGGTGCGTAGAGCAATTGTGCGTCCCTGAAGACGTGTACGCCTTCGAGGTCGGTCGGCATGTTGGCGCCTTCCGAGACGGCGAAGCAGCCATTCTTCACGAGCATGCGGGCGTCATCGCCATTCAGCTCGTTCTGGGTCGCGCACGGGAGGGCGACGTCGCACGGCACGCCCCACGGCCGGGCACCGTCGCCGTAGAAGGTGCTGCCCTTATACTCGTCGGCATAGTCGCTGATCCGGCCGCGTCGGTGGGTCTTGTGGTCCTTCACCCACTGGATCTTCTCCAGCCCGATGCCGTCCGGATCGTGGATATAGCCCTGGCTGTCGGACAAAGTGACGACCTTGCCGCCCAGCTGCGTGATCTTCTCCGCCGCATGGGTGGCGACGTTGCCGGAGCCGGAGATCACCGCGGTGACCCCGGCAAGATCGCGGCCGCGGGTCTTGACCATATTCTCGAGGAAATAGACCGCGCCATAGCCTGTCGCCTCGGGACGGATCAGCGAGCCGCCATATTCCATGCCCTTGCCGGTCAGCACGCCTTCCCAGGCGTTGGTGATCCTTTTGTACTGGCCGAACATGAAGCCGATCTCGCGGCCGCCGACGCCGATGTCACCGGCCGGAACGTCGATGTTCGGGCCGATGTGGCGGTAGAGCTCGGTCATGAAGCTCTGGCAGAAGCGCATGATCTCGTTGACGCTCTTGCCCTTGGGATTGAAGTTCGCGCCGCCCTTGCCGCCGCCCATGGGCAGGCCGGTCAGCGCATTCTTGAAGGTCTGCTCGAAGCCGAGGAACTTCAGGATGCTTTCGTTGACGCTGGGGTGGAAGCGGATGCCGCCCTTATAGGGGCCGATCGCATTGTTGTTCTGGACCCGGTAGCCGCGGTTGACGCGGACGTTGCCGTTATCGTCCTCCCAGCAGACGCGGAAGGAGATGACCCGGTCGGGCTCGGCGATGCGGCGCAGGATCTGGGCTTCGTGATATTGGACCTTGTCTTCCATCCACTCGAAAATGTCCTCGGACACTTCGCGCACGGCCTGGATGAATTCGCTCTGGCCGGGATTGCGCTTCTCGACGCCCGCCATGAAGCCTTCGAGATCGACGTGGTCGGAAACCTGAGTCCTGCTCATCTGCACCTGTCCCCCAATCAACGCTGTTGAGCGCGGCCCAGCGGCTGCGGAGTCGCGATGGACTCTGCATAACAGGTTTTGATGGAAGTGAAGCGCGGCGGCGACGCCTTGGTCGCGCGAGCGGGCGTTCTGGTCGAGCGGCTCAGCGCTCCCCGAGCACCGCTTCGATCGCGGCGTCGACCTGTTCGATGCTCGCCATGCCGTCGATCCGCGCAACGAGCTCGCGCGCATCGTAGAAGGGGAGGATCGGCGCGGTCTTGGCGCGATATTCGGCCATGCGGGTGCGCACCGTCGCCTCATTGTCGTCGGGGCGACGCTTGAACTCGGTCGAGCCGCAGACGTCGCAGACCTCAGCCACGGCCGGCAGCTTGTGGCGGTCGTGATAGCCCTCGCCGCATTTGGCGCAGGTGAAGCGGCCGGTGATCCGATCGACCAGCGCGTCCTCGTCCACGTCCAGCTCGATCACATGGTCGAGCTTGCGGCCATGCTTGGTCAGCAAGCCTTCGAGCGCTTCGGCCTGGGCATGGGTGCGCGGATAGCCGTCGAAAATCACGCCCTGGTCCGGCGTGAGGCTGGCCAGCTTGTCGTCGATCAGGCGGTTGACGATCTCGTCGGAAACCAGATCGCCGGCCTCCATGATCGCCTTGGCTTCCAGCCCGACCGGGGTCGCGGCCTTGACCGCAGCGCGCAGCATGTCGCCAGTCGAGAGCTGGACCATGCCGCGCTCCTTCACCAGACGCGCGGCCTGCGTGCCCTTGCCGGCGCCCGGAGGGCCCAAGAGGATGATATTCAAGTCGAGCGGCTCCCTGTTGAGCGGCGGGCTTAGCGCGTGAGGCGCCCGCCCTTCAACTTCGCCTTCTTGATCAGATCGCCATATTGGTGGGCGAGCAGGTGGCTCTGGATCTGGGTGACCGTGTCCATCGTCACGTTGACGACGATCAGCAGGCTGGTGCCGCCCAGATAGAAGGGGATGCCGGCCCGGGCGATCAGATATTCGGGGATCAGACAGATCAAGGTCAGATAGGCGGCGCCGATCACCGTGATCCGGTTCAGCACGTAGCCGAGATATTCCTCGGTGCGCTTGCCGGGACGGATGCCGGGGATGAAGCCGCCATTCTTCTTCAGATTCTCCGCCGTCTCCTCGGGGTTGAACACCACCGAGGTGTAGAAGAAGCAGAAGAAGATGATGCCCGCGCCATAGAGCGCCATGTAGAGCGGCGCGCCGTGCTGCAGCCACTGGGTAAGCTGGATGACGAAGTCGCCCCAGCTGCTCTCACCCTCGGCGGCGGTGCCGGCGAACTGCGCGATCGTCAGCGGCATCAGCAGCAGCGACGAGGCGAAGATCGGCGGGATCACGCCGGCGGTGTTGACCTTCAGCGGCAGGTGCGAACGCTCCTGCTGGATCTGGCCGCGAGCCGACTGGCGCTTGGGATATTGGATAAGGACGCGGCGCTGGGCGCGCTCCATGAAGCAGATGCCGAGCACGAGGCCGCCGGCCAGGGCGATCACGGTGATGATGCTGACCGGATCGAGCGAGCCGGTGCGGCCGCCTTCGAAGAGCTGCGCCAGGCTGGTCGGGAAGCTGGCGACGATGCCGGCCATGATGATCAGCGAGATGCCGTTGCCGATGCCGCGGCTGGTGATCTGCTCACCCAGCCACATCAGGAACATCGTGCCGCCAAGCAGGCTGACCACGGTGGTGGCGCGGAAGATCATGCCCGGGTTCAGCACCGAAGAGGTGCCCTGGGTGGCGCCCCAGCTCTCAAGCCCGACGGCGATGAAATAGCCCTGGATGACGCACAGCAGCACCGTGCCGTAGCGGGTATATTGGTTCAGCTTCTTGCGGCCGCTCTCGCCTTCCTTGCGAAGCGCCATGAGCTGCGGCGACATGCTGGCCGCGAGCTGGATGACGATCGAGGCGGTGATGTAGGGCATCACGCCGAGCGCGATGAGGCTCATCCGCTCCAGGCTGCCGCCCGAGAAGGTGTTGAAGAAATCGAGGACCGTGCCGCGCGTCGTGTTGAACAGGTCGTTCAGCGCGTTCGGGTCGATGCCGGGCAGCGGCACGAACGACAGCATGCGAAAGACGATCAGCGCGCCGAGCGTGAACCACAGCCGCTTCTTGAGATCGGTCGCCTTGGCGAAATTCGCCAGGCTGATGTTGGCGGCCATCTGTTCGGCTGCGGATGCCATGTTCGTCCTACTGCTGGTTCAACGGGCCGGGCGGCCGGAAACGATCATATAGCAACCCAATCCGTCATTGCGAGAACCCTGACGAAGGCTTCGCCAGGCTCGCAATGACGGGGGATGGGATTTAGGCTTCGGTCTTCGCCTGCGAGGCCTTGCCCTTGCGGTGCTTGGCCTTGTGCTTTTCGGCGGCGGGGATGACTTCGATCAGCTCGACGGAGCCCTTGGCATCCTCGATCGCCTTGCGGGCACCGGCGGAAATGCCGGCGACCTTCAGCGAGATCTTGGAGGTCAGCGCACCCTTGCCGAGCACGCGCACGCCGTCCTTGCCGCCGCGCGTCAGGCCGGCCGCATTCAGCTCGGTCTGGGTCAGCACGCCCTTGGCGTCCAGCTTGCCGCTGTCGATCGCCTTCTGGATCGCGCCGACATTCACCTCGGCATAATCCTTTGCGAAGATGTTGTTGAAGCCGCGCTTCGGGATCCGCATGTGCAGCGGCATCTGACCGCCTTCGAAGCCGAAGATCGAGACGCCCGAGCGGCTGGTCTGGCCCTTCTGGCCGCGGCCGGCAGTCTTGCCCAGGCCGGAACCGATGCCGCGGCCGACGCGGACGCGGCTCTTGCGGGCACCAGGATTGTCGCGGATTTCATTCAGTTTCATGTCGTGCACTCGCTTTCGCTATGTTCGCGCTGATTTTCAAAACTCACCCCTGCCGGGGAAAGCCGTGCCGCCGATAGGCGGCGGGGGAGCGGCTGTCGAGCCGTCTCCCCCTTTTTTGCCTTTGCGGGCAAATCATTCTCACCCGGGAGGGTGAGGGGAGGGGGTTAGCCCTCGACCGACACCATGTGCGCGACCTTGCGGATCATGCCGCGCACTTCGGGGCTGTCCTCAAGCTCCACCGTGCGGTGCATCTTGTTGAGGCCAAGCCCGATCAGGGTCGCGCGCTGATCCTTCGGACGACGGATCGGCGATCCGGTCTGGGTGATCTTCAGTTTCGCCATGTCAGCTTACTCCGTGACCGCGAGGGCTTCCGCCTCGGCCGTCTCGGCCGATGCGCCGCCGCGGGCGATCAGATCGGCGATCTTCTTGCCGCGACGCTGCGAGACCGACTTCGGGCTCGACTGGTCCTTCAGCGCTTCGAAGGTCGCACGGATCATGTTGTAGGGGTTGGACGTGCCGATCGACTTGGTGACGACGTCGGCGACACCCAGGCTTTCGAACACGGCGCGCATCGGGCCGCCGGCGATGATGCCGGTTCCGGCCGGAGCCGTGCGGACATGGACCTTGCCGGCGCCGAAGCGGCCGTCGCCGTCATGATGCAGGGTGCGGCCCTCGCGCAGCGGCACGCGGACCATGGCCTTCTTGGCCGCCGCAGTCGCCTTGCTGATCGCTTCCGGCACTTCGCGCGCCTTGCCATGACCGAAGCCGACGCGGCCCTTGCCGTCGCCAACGACGACCAGAGCGGCGAAACCGAAGCGCTTGCCGCCCTTCACGGTCTTCGAGACGCGGTTGATGTGGACGAGCTTTTCGATCAGCTCCTCGCCACCGTCGTCGTCGCGATTGCCACGACGGTCGTCGCGACCACGGCCACGGCCGCCGTCACGGCCGCCACGGCCACGATCGCCGCCACCGCCACGACCACCACGGCCACGGCGCTGGTCGCCACCGGCGTCAGCGGCCGGAGCCTCCTGCGCGGGGGCTTCCGGAGCGGCGGCCTCGGCGGCGGGAGCTTCCGGGGCGGCAGCTTCAGCCGCCGGCGCTTCCGCAGCCGGAGCCTCGACAGCCGGCGCTTCCGTCGCTTCGACCGGGGTCTCGTTCTTGTTTTCGTCAGCCATCATCAGAACTCCAGGCCCCCTTCACGGGCGGCATCGGCGAGCGCCTTGACGCGCCCGTGGAACAGGAAGCCGCCGCGATCGAAGATCACGCGGGTCACGCCGGCGGCCTTCGCGCGCTCGGCAACGCGGGCGCCGACACCGGCAGCCGCTTCGCTGGTCGCGCCGGTCGCATTGCGCACGTCCTTCTCGAGCGTCGAGGCGGCGGCAATGGTCTTGCCGGCCTTGTCGTCGATGACCTGCGCATAAATGTGCCGGCCGGAACGATGCACGCTGAGGCGCAGGCGATCGCCGGCGCGCTTGCGGAGCGAGGTCCGCACGCGCTGACGGCGGCGGTCAAAGAGAGAGAGCTTCGCCATCTTACTTCTTCTTCCCTTCCTTGCGGAAGATATACTCGCCGCGATACTTGATGCCCTTGCCCTTATAGGGCTCCGGCTTGCGCCAGCGGCGGATCTCGGCGGCGATCTGACCGACCTTCTGGCGATCGATGCCGCTGATCTCGACCGTGGTCTGATCGGGCGTCTTGATCTCGATCCCGTCCGGGATCGCGACGTTGACGTCGTGGCTGAAGCCGAGCTGCAGCTTCAGGGTCTTGCCCTGGGCCGCGGCGCGATAGCCGACGCCGGTGATCTCGAGCACCTTGGTGAAGCCCTCGGTCACGCCAGTGACCAGGTTCTGCACGAGCGTGCGCTGCATGCCCCAGAAGGCACGCGCCTGCTTGGTCTCGTTCGCCGGCTGGACGCTGATGCCGTCGGCATCGATCTCGTAGCGGATCTCGTCGCGCATCTGCAGGGTGAGGGTGCCCTTCGGGCCCTTCACCGACAGGATGCGGCCTTCGGTGCTCGCCGTCACGCCGCTGGGCAGCGCGACCGGCCGTTTGCCGATGCGGGACATCTTAGAACACCTCCGCGAGGACTTCGCCGCCGACATTCTGCGAGCGCGCTTCCGCGTCCGACAGAACGCCCTTCGGCGTCGAAACGATGGTGATGCCGAGGCCGCCGCGGATGCGGGGCAGTTCCTGCGCGCCAGAATAGACGCGCCGGCCCGGCTTGGACACGCGCGACAGATGCTGGATCGCCGGCTGGCCTTCGAAATATTTCAGCTCGATGCGCAGGTTCTGCTGCACGCCTTCGCCATCCTGGCTGTAGCCACGGATATAGCCTTCGCGCTGCAGCACATCGAGCACGTTCACACGCAGCTTCGATGCCGGCGAAAGGACGCTGTCCTTCTTCGCGCGCTGGCCGTTGCGGATGCGGGTGAGCATATCACCCAGGGGATCGGTCATTGGCATATCGTGCCCTTACCAGCTCGATTTCGTGAGGCCCGGAATCAGGCCCTTATTGCCCAGCTCGCGCAGCATGATGCGCGACAGGCGGAACTTGCGATACACGGCGCGCGAACGGCCGGTCAGCTCACAGCGATTGCGGATCCGGGTCGGATTCGCATTGCGCGGCAACTCGGCCATCTTGAGGCGGGCCATCAGGCGATCCGTCTCGTCGAGGCTCTCGTCGGCCGCCTTCGCCTTCAGCTTCGCATATTGGCCGGCATATTTCTTGGCCAGCTTCTTGCGACGCTCATTCTTGTTGATGGAACTCAGTTTCGCCATGGACTTAAGCTCTCTTCTTCAAAACGTGTTCACGCGGCCTGCTGCGCGTCGGCAGCATCCTGCGGGAAGGGGAAGTTGAACAGACGAAGCAGCTCGCGCGCTTCATCGTCCGTCTTCGCGGTGGTGGTGACGATCACGTCCATGCCGCGCACCTTGTCGACCTTGTCGTAGCTGATTTCCGGGAAAATCAGCTGCTCCTTGAGGCCCATCGCGTAATTGCCGCGGCCGTCGAACGACTTCGGGTTCAGGCCGCGAAAGTCGCGGACGCGCGGCAGCGCGATCGTGACCAGGCGATCCAGGAACTCGTACATCCGCTCCTTGCGGAGGGTGACCTTGACACCGATCGGCATGCCTTCGCGCAGCTTGAACTGAGCGATCGACTTCTTCGCCTTGGTGATCACCGGCTTCTGACCAGCGATCAGCTCCATCTCGGCGGCAGCCGTGGTGACGTGCTTCTTGTCCTGCGACGCCTCGCCGACGCCCATGTTCAGGACGATCTTCTCGATCCGCGGGATTTCCATCCGGTTCTTGTAACCGAACTTCTCCATCATCGCGGGCGCGATGCGCTCGTCGAAATCGCGCCGAAGGCGCGGGGTGTACTTCTGATCAGCCATTGATGACTTCCCCGGATTTGACCGCAACGCGGACCTTCTTGCCGTCGCGCTCTTCGAAGCGGACGCGCGTCGCCTTGCCGGTCTTCGGATCTTCGATCGCGACCTTGGAGACGTGCATCGGCGCTTCACGGCGCTCGAGCCCGCCCTGCGGATTGCCCTGGCTCGGCTTGCGGTGCTTCACAGCGACATTCACGCCGGAAACGACCACTTTGCCTTCCTTCGGCATCGACTTCACGACTTCGCCATGCTTGCCCTTGTCCTTGCCGGACAGGACCACGACCTTGTCGCCCTTCTTGATCTTGGCAGTCGCCATCACAGCACCTCGGGCGCGAGCGAAATGATCTTCATGTGCTTCTTCGCGCGCAGTTCGCGGACGACCGGCCCGAAGATACGGGTGCCGATCGGCTCCTGGTTGTTGTTGATCAGGACGGCCGCGTTGGAATCGAACCGGATGGTCGACCCGTCGGGGCGGTTGATGTCCTTGGCGGTGCGAACGATGACGGCCTTGTGGACGTCGCCCTTCTTCACCTTGCCGCGCGGCGCCGCTTCCTTGACGGAGACGACGATGATGTCGCCCACGCCGGCGAAGCGCCGCTTGGAGCCGCCCAGCACCTTGATGCACTGGACGCGCTTGGCGCCGCTGTTGTCAGCGACCTCCAGGTTAGACTGCATTTGGATCATAGATCCATTCCCTTCACTTCAACCGGAACCTGTCCGGCGATCAGCTTTCCCGCGTTGCCGCGGGAACGAATTCAGACGTTCGCTTCGACCGCTTCGCCGCGGCCGGCGGAGACCCGCTCGATGACCTTCCAGGTCTTCAGCTTCGACATCGGCGCGGTCTCTTCGATCCGCACGGTCTCGCCGGTCTTGACCTCATTGGCTTCGTCGTGAGCGTGATACTTCTTCGTCCGCTTGATGATCTTGCCGTACAGCGGGTGCTTCACCCGCCGCTCGACCAGGACCACCACGGTCTTGTCGGTCTTGTCGGACACCACGGTGCCGGTCATGACGCGCTTGGGCATCGTGTTGTCTCCTTAAGCCTGCGGGGCAGCGCTGGAGCGCTGCGCCTGCAGGGTCTTGATGCGGGCGATGTCGCGGCGGACCTCACGGACGCGGCTCGGCTTCTCCAGCTGGTTGGTCGCAGCCTGGAAGCGCAGGTTGAACTGCTCGCGCTTCAGCTCGCCGAGCTGGGTCGCCAGCTCGTCGTCCGTGCGGACCTTGAGATCGTCGATCTTGCTCATGTCCTTAACCCTCAATCTGCTCGCCGAGGCGAGCAACGAACTTGACCTTGATCGGCAGCTTCTCCGCGGCGCGCTCGAAGGCGACCTTGGCGAGCGGGCCGGGGACGCCGTCCAGCTCGAACAGGATGCGGCCCGGCTTGACGCGGGCGACCCAATATTCGGGCGAGCCCTTGCCCTTACCCATGCGGACTTCGGTCGGCTTCGACGAAACCGGCACGTCCGGGAACACGCGGATCCAGAGACGGCCCTGACGACGGATGTGACGCGTGATCGCGCGGCGAGCCGCCTCGATCTGGCGCGCGGTGATCCGCTCCGGAGCCATCGCCTTCAGGCCATAGGCGCCGAAGTTGAGGTCGGTACCGCCCTTGGCGTCGCCGTGGATCCGGCCCTTGAACGCCTTGCGGAATTTGGTGCGCTTCGGTTGCAGCATTTTCTTTTATCCCAACAGGCGCTTAGCGGCGATCGTCGCGGGCAGGGCGCACGCCGGAGGTCTGAGCCTCCATCGTCAGCCGGTCCTGCGACAGCGGATCGTGGCCCAGGATCTCACCCTTGAAGATCCAGACCTTCACACCGCAGACGCCATAGGTCGTCTGCGCGGTGGCTTCCGCATAATCGATATGAGCACGAAGGGTGTGCAGGGGAACCCGTCCCTCGCGATAACCCTCGGTGCGGGCGATTTCGGCGCCGCCGAGACGGCCACCACACACCACGCGAATGCCCTCGGCGCCGAGGCGCATGGAGGATTGCACGGCGCGCTTCATCGCCCGGCGGAACGCGATACGGCGCTCCAGCTGATCGGCGATGCCCTGCGCGACGAGACGCGCATCGATCTCCGGCTTGCGGATCTCGACGATGTTCAGCGACACGTCGGAGGAGGTGAACTCCTTCAGCTTCGAACGAAGCTTCTCGATGTCCGAGCCCTTCTTGCCGATGATCACGCCGGGGCGCGCGGCATAGATGGACACGCGGCACAGCTTCGCCGGACGCTCGATCACCACCTTGGAGATCGCGGCCTGCGGCAGCGCCTTCATGATGTACTGACGCATGCGCAGGTCTTCGAGCAGAAGCCGGCCATAATCGTCACCACGGGCGAACCAGCGGCTGTCCCAGGTGCGGTTGATCTGCAGGCGCAGACCGATGGGGGAAGTTTTCTGACCCATAAGACTTAGGCTTCCTGGCTGGCTTCGCGCACGACGATGCGCAGGCGGCTGAACGGCTTCTCGATGCGCGTGCCACGGCCGCGGGCGCGGGCGGCGAAACGCTTCATGGTGATCGACTTGCCAACCGAAGCCTCGGCGACGACCAGGCTGTCGACGTCGAGATTGTGGTTGTTTTCCGCATTGGCGATCGCCGAGGCGAGCACCTTGCGGGCGTCAATTGCCATGCCCTTGGTCGAGAAGGAGAGGATGTTGAGAGCCTCTTCCACCTTCTTGCCGCGGATCATCTGGGCGACGAGGTTCAGCTTCTGAGCCGAGCCTCGAATCATCGTGCCCACGGCCAGCGCCTCGGTCTCGCCAACGCGGCGGGGGTTCTTGGCCTGTCCCATCAGCGCTTGCCCTTCTTGTCGGCAGCGTGACCCGGGAAATAGCGGGTCGGCGCGAATTCGCCGAGCTTCATGCCGACCATGTCTTCATTGACCGACACCGGCACGAACTTGCGGCCGTTGTAGACGTTGAAGGTGAGGCCGACGAAGTCGGGCAGGATGGTGGAGCGACGCGACCAGGTCTTGATCGGCGCGCGCGCGTTGGTCTCCTGAGCGGTCTGAGCCTTCTTGAGCAGGCTCAGTTCCACAAACGGACCTTTCCAGACGGAACGGGCCATGACTACCTCTTCTTCTTCGCGTGACGCGAGCGGATGATGAACTTGTCCGTGGACTTGTTCGAACGGGTGCGGGCACCCTTGGTCGGCTTGCCCCACGGGGTAACCGGGTGACGGCCGCCCGAGGTCCGGCCTTCACCACCGCCGTGCGGGTGATCGACCGGGTTCTTGGCGACGCCGCGGGTGAGGGGGCGCTTGCCCATCCAGCGGGTACGGCCGGCCTTGCCGAAATTCTGGTTCTGGTTGTCGGGGTTCGAAACCGCGCCAACCGTGCCCATGCAATCGCTGCGGATGTAGCGCTGCTCGCCCGAATTCAGGCGGACCATGACCATGCCGCGGTCACGACCGACGACCTGGACATAAGTCCCGGCGGCGCGAGCGATCTGGCCGCCCTTGCCCGGCTTCATCTCCACATTGTGGACGATGGTGCCGACCGGCATCTGGCCCAGTTCCATGGCGTTGCCCGGCTTCACGTCGGTCTTCTTGGCCGCGAGCACCTGATCGCCGACAGCGAGACGCTGCGGGGCCAGGATGTAGGCCAGCTCGCCGTCCTCATACTTGATGAGGGCGATGAACGCCGTGCGGTTGGGGTCATACTCCAGCCGCTCGACGGTGCCGACCATGTCCCACTTCCGCCGCTTGAAATCGACGTAGCGATACTTCTGCTTGTGGCCGCCCGCGATGCCGCGGCTGGTCACATGGCCCTTGTTGTTGCGGCCGCCGGTCTTGCGCTTACCTTCGGTCAGCGCCTTGACGGGCTTGCCCTTCCACAGGGACGACTTGTCGACCAGGATGAGGCCGCGTTGCGACGGCGTGGTCGGATTGTAGGTCTTGAGTGCCATGACTTAGATCCCGGTGGTGACGTCGATGGAATCGCCGTCCTTCAGAGTCACGATCGCCTTCTTGAAGTCGGACCGGCGGTAGGGCGTGCCCTTCCACTTCTTGGTCTTCCCCTTCTGGGTGACGGTGTTCACGTTGGTCACGCCAACGTTGAACAGAGCCTCGACCGCAGCCTTGATCTGCGGCTTGGAGGCGTCGCCGGCGACCTTGAACACGACCGCATTATGCTCGCTGAGCAGGGTCGCCTTCTCGGTGATGTGCGGAGCGATCACCACATCGTAGTGATTGAGGCTCACCGCCGGCTTGGCCGAAGCGGTGGCGCTCTTGCGCTTGAAGAGCTTAGCCATTGAAGCGGGCCTCCAGCTGCTCGACCGCGGCGCGGGTCAGGACCAGCGTCTCGTGGTTGAGGATGTCGTAGACATTGGCGCCGATCGCCGGGAGCATGTTGATCTCCCGCAGGTTCGACGAGGCGCGGGCGAAGCCGACGTTGATCGCGTCACCGTCGATCACCAGCGCCTTACGGCCCCAGCCCAGATCGGACAGGTTCGTCTTCAGCGCGGCGGTCTTGGCGTCCTTCAGGTCGAGCGAGTCGAGGATGACGAGATTGCCATCCTTCGCCTTGGCCGACAGCGCCATGCGCAGGCCGAGGGCACGAACCTTCTTGTTCAGCGACGGGTTGAAGTCGCGAACGCGCGGGCCGTGGGCCTTACCGCCGCCGATGAAGATCGGAGCGCGGCGATCGCCGTGACGAGCGGTACCGCCGCCCTTCTGACGACCGAACTTCTTGCCGGTGCGGGCGACATCGCTGCGCTCGCGGGCGGCGCGGGCGGTGCCGCGGCGCTTCTCGAGCTGCCAGGTGACGACGCGGTGGAGGATGTCGGCGCGCGGCTCGACGCCGAACACGTCGTCGCTGAGTTCGATCTCCGAACCCTTCTTGCCGTCAAGCGTCTTGGTGGTGAGCTTCATGGCTTATGCTTCCTGGCCAGCGGCTTCGTCGGTCGCGACATCGGCGGCCGGAGCCTCCGAAGCGGCGCCACGCAGGCCGGCGGGGTAGGGGATGTTGTCCGGACGGGCGACCTTCATCGCGTCCTTGACGAGCAGCCAGCCACCCTTGTGACCGGGCACGGAGCCCTTCACGAACAGGAGGCCGCGCTCGACGTCGGTGCGGACGATCTCGAGGTTCTGCTGGGTGCGATTGCGCGCGCCCATGTGGCCGGCCATCTTCTTGTTCTTGAAGACCTTGCCCGGATCCTGACGCTGACCGGTCGAACCATGCGAACGGTGGCTGACCGACACGCCGTGCGTGGCGCGCAGACCGCCGAAGCCCCAGCGCTTCATCGCGCCGGCGAAGCCCTTACCCTGGGTGACGCCCTGGACGTCGACCAGCTGGCCCGCAACGAAATGGTCGGCCGAGATTTCGGCGCCGACGTCGAGGAGCGCATCCTCGGCCACGCGGAACTCGACGAGCTTGGCCTTCGGCTCCACCTCGGCCTTGCCGAAATGGCCCCGCGCGGGCTTGCTCAGATTCTTGGCCTTGGCGCTCCCGGCGCCAAGTTGGACGGCGGTATAGCCATCACGATCGGTTTCGCGACGGGAGACGACCTGAACACCTTCGAGGCTCAGGACGGTGACCGGCACGTGCCGACCGTCATCCTGAAACAGGCGGGTCATCCCCATTTTCTTCGCGATCACGCCAGTGCGCATGATCATTTGCTCCTATGCATAGGCCCCCGGGCGAAATGCTCGGGGGCGTGCAAGCCCAAACAAAGATGCGTGCCCCGCCTGGGCTTGTGCCTCGCCGATTGCAGCGAGACGGCGGGGACGCAGACCACGGACAAGTCCGTGCGGTATCACCCTAACTCATGCGCTCCGGAGAGGAGCGCGCCGGCCGTTAGGCCAGCTTGATCTCAACGTCGACGCCGGCGGCCAGGTCGAGCTTCATCAGCGCGTCAACCGTCTGCGGCGTGGGCTGCACGATGTCGAGCAGCCGCTTGTAGGTCCGGACCTCGAACTGCTCGCGCGACTTCTTGTCGACGTGGGGCGAGCGGTTGACGGTGAACTTTTCGATGCGCGTCGGCAGGGGAATGGGACCGCGGATGAGCGCGCCGGTGCGGCGAGCCGTGTCGGCGATTTCGCCGGTGGCCTGATCGAGGACGCGATGATCGAACGCCTTCAGGCGAATGCGGATGTTGTTGGTATCCATTTCCCACTTACCGATGCGAAAGAGCCTGGGCCCGTTGCCGAGCCTCTTGCTGTTCTGTTTCCGAAGAAGGCGCGCCATTGCCAGACAGGGCCCGTCAAATCAACCCCTTTCAGGCCATTCGGCTCGATCGGCGGCAGATTCAGGCTCTGCGGCAAAAAGCAGACGCTCTCATAAAAAGGGAAGGCCCGGCTCCCTTGCGGGAACCGGGCCTCCGAACCCTTCGAAGAAGCTTGGAAGCTTACTTCGAGATCGAGCCGACGACGCCGGCGCCGACCGTGCGGCCACCTTCACGGATGGTGAAGCGCTGGCCCGGATCCATCGCGATCGGGGCGATCAGCTTGATGCCCAGGGTCACGTTGTCGCCCGGCATCACCATCTCGGTGCCTTCCGGCAGAACCACTTCGCCCGTCACGTCGGTCGTGCGGAAGTAGAATTGCGGACGGTAGTTGGCGAAGAACGGCGTGTGACGGCCGCCTTCGTCCTTCGACAGGACGTAGACCTCGGCCGAGAACTCGGTGTGCGGCTTGATCGAGCCGACCTTGGCCAGAACCTGGCCACGCTCGACTTCCTCACGGCCGACGCCGCGGATCAGCGCGCCGATGTTATCGCCCGCGCGGCCCTCGTCGAGCAGCTTGCGGAACATTTCGACGCCGGTGACGACGGTCTTCTTGGTGTCCTTGATGCCGACGATCTCGACTTCTTCGCCCACCTTGATGATGCCGGTCTCGACGCGGCCGGTGACGACCGTGCCACGACCCGAGATCGAGAACACGTCTTCGATCGGCATCATGAACGGCTTGTCGAGGGGACGATCCGGCTCAGGGATCGACGCGTCGACGGCAGCCATCAGGGCCAGGACGGCGTCCTTGCCGAGCTTCTCGTCCGAACCCGACAGGGCGGCCGTGGCCGAACCGCGGATGATCGGAATGTTGTCGCCGTCGAAGTCGCGCTTGGAGAGCTCTTCACGGATTTCCATCTCGACGAGCTCGAGGATTTCCTCGTCCTCGACCAGATCGACCTTGTTCAGGAAGACCACCATGGTCGGCACGCCGACCTGCTTGGCGAGCAGGATGTGCTCCTTGGTCTGCGGCATCGGGCCGTCGGTGGCCGCCACGACCAGGATCGCGCCGTCCATCTGCGCCGCGCCGGTGATCATGTTCTTCACATAGTCGGCGTGGCCCGGGCAATCGACGTGCGCATAGTGACGCGAATCGGTCTCATACTCGACGTGGGCCGTCGAGATGGTGATGCCGCGCTCGCGCTCTTCCGGCGCCTTGTCGATGTTGGCGAAGTCGACGGCGGCGTTGCCGGCGACGTTTTCGGCCAGAATCTTGGTGATCGCGGCGGTCAGCGACGTCTTGCCGTGGTCGACGTGACCGATGGTGCCGATGTTCAGGTGCGGCTTGTTCCGCTCAAACTTAGCTTTCGCCATTGCTCTTCCCTCGTGTGTCTAAACTTAAAATCCTGGCTTGTCCGGCGCTTAGGCCAGCTTCGCCTTCACTTCCTCGGCCACGTTCGCAGGCACTTCGTCGTAATGCGAGAATTGCATGCTGTACTGGGCGCGGCCCTGAGTGAACGACCGCAGCTCATTAACGTAGCCGAACATATTCGCAAGCGGCACCAGCGCCTCGACCGACTGGGCGTTGCCCCGGCTGTCAGTGCCCTGAATCTGCCCGCGACGGCTGTTGATGTCGCCGATGACGTCGCCCAGATAGTCTTCCGGGGTCACCACCTCAACCTTCATGATCGGCTCGAGCAGCTTGATGCCGGCCTTCTGGGCCACTTCACGCATCGCGCCACGCGCGCAGATTTCGAAGGCCAGGGCCGAAGAGTCGACGTCGTGATACTTGCCGTCGATCAGCTGCACCTGGAAGTCGATGATCGGGAAGCCGATCAGCGACCCGGTCTCGGCCGTCTCGCGCATGCCCTTCTCGACGGAAGGGATATATTCGCGCGGGATGTTGCCGCCCTTGATCTCGTCCAGGAAGACGAAGCCCGAGCCGCGCTCGCCGGGCGTGACCTTCACCTTCACTTCGCCGAACTGGCCGGAGCCGCCCGACTGCTTCTTGTGGGTGTAGGTCAGCTCGACCGGCTTCGCGAGATACTCGCGATAGGCCACCTGCGGAGCGCCGACATTGGCCTCGACCTTGAACTCGCGCTTCATGCGGTCGACCAGGATCTCGAGGTGGAGCTCGCCCATCCCCTTGATGATGGTCTGGCCCGATTCGTGATCGGTCGAGACGCGGAACGAGGGATCCTCGGCAGCCAGGCGGTTCAGGGCGATGCCCATCTTCTCCTGGTCCTGCTTGGTCTTCGGCTCCACCGACAGCTCGATCACGGGCTCGGGGAATTCCATCCGCTCGAGGATGATCGGGTGAGCGGCATCGCACAACGTGTCGCCGGTCGTCGTTTCCTTCAGACCCGCGATCGCGACAATGTCGCCGGCGCGCGCTTCCTCGATGTCCTCACGCGAATTGGCGTGCATCAGGAGCATACGGCCGATCTTCTCCTTCTTGTCCTTCACCGAGTTCAGGTAACCGCCCTTGGTGAGGGTGCCCGAATAGATGCGGGCGAAGGTGAGCGAGCCGACGAACGGATCGTTCATGATCTTGAAGGCGAGCAGCGACATCGGCGCATTGTCGTCGGCCGGACGCGTCTCTTCGGTCTCGCCGTCGAGCAGGACGCCCTGCACGGCGGGAATGTCGAGCGGGCTCGGCAGATAGTCGACGACGGAGTCGAGCAGGGGCTGAACGCCCTTGTTCTTGAACGAAGAGCCGCAGGTCACCGGCACGAAATCGAACGCCAGCGTGCCCTTGCGGATCAGCCGCTTGAGCGTCGCCACGTCGGGCTCATTGCCTTCCAGATAGGCTTCCATCGCATCGTCGTCCTGTTCGACGGCGATTTCGATCAGCTCGGCGCGGGCAGCCGCGGCGGCTTCCTTCATGTCGTCCGGAATATCGCGATATTCGAACTTCGCGCCCAGCGACTCGTCGAGCCACACGATCGCGCGGTTCTGGACCAGGTCGACGAGGCCGACGAAGTTGCTCTCGATGCCGATCGGCAGAAAAATGACGGCGGTGCGGACGCCCAGGCGGTCCCGGATCATCTTCACGCAGCGCTCGAAGCTCGCGCCGGTGCGGTCGAGCTTGTTGACGTAGCACATGCGCGGCACGCGATACTTGTCGGCCTGGCGCCACACGGTCTCGGACTGCGGCTCGACGCCGGCAACGCCGTCGAAGCAGGTGACCGCGCCGTCGAGCACGCGCAGCGAACGCTCGACTTCAATCGTGAAGTCGACGTGGCCGGGGGTGTCGATGATGTTGATCAGATGCTCTTCACCCTTGCCGTCTTCGGCGCGCCATTTGCACGTCGTCGCGGCGGAGGTGATGGTGATCCCGCGCTCCTGCTCCTGCTCCATCCAGTCCATCGTCGCCGTGCCTTCATGCACTTCGCCGATCTTGTAGGACTTGCCGGTGTAATAGAGGATGCGCTCGGTCGTCGTCGTCTTGCCGGCGTCGATGTGCGCCATGATGCCAATGTTGCGGTAGCGCTCGAGCGGATGGCTGCGGGCCATTTCTTTGGTTCCTTAGCGATGTGGGGAGCGGGCGGACCCGGCTCCCCACGATATAGGTGCAGTTTCTACCAGCGGTAGTGGCTGAAGGCGCGGTTGGCTTCGGCCATGCGGTGCGTGTCTTCGCGCTTCTTCACGGCGTTGCCGCGATTGTTCGAAGCGTCCAGCAGCTCGCCCGACAGGCGGCCGGCCATGGTCTTCTCGCTGCGGGCGCGCGAGGCGCTGATCAGCCAGCGAATGGCGAGTGCCTGGGCACGCTCGGCGCGCACCTCGACCGGAACCTGGTAGGTCGCACCGCCGACTCGGCGGCTGCGGACCTCGATGCCCGGCTTCACGTTGTTCAGCGCTTCGTGAAAGACGCCGATCGGGTCCTTCTTGGCGCGCTCCTGGACGTTGTCGAGGGCGCCATAGACGATGCTCTCGGCCACGGACTTCTTACCGTCCAGCATGATGTTGTTCATGAACTTGGACAGGGTGATATCGCCGAACTTCGGGTCCGGCAGGATCTCGCGCTTTTCTGGGCGGCGACGACGGGACATATTCTTATCCTTTGCTCTTCAGCCTGATCCGGACCGGCACCCCGCCAGAGCAAGCTCTGGGGAAGGGCGCCCGGCCGGGGCTTACTCGTCTGGTTATTTCGGGCGCTTGGCGCCGTACTTGGAGCGGGACTGCTTGCGGTCCTTGACACCCTGGGTGTCGAGCACGCCGCGAAGCACGTGGTAGCGCACGCCCGGAAGGTCGCGCACACGGCCGCCGCGGATCAGCACGACGCTGTGCTCCTGGAGGTTGTGGCCCTCGCCCGGAATGTACGAAATGACTTCGCGCTGGTTGGTCAGGCGAACCTTGGCAACCTTGCGCAGAGCCGAGTTCGGCTTCTTCGGGGTGGTGGTGTAGACACGGGTGCAGACACCGCGCTTTTGCGGGTTCTGGTCCATCGCAGGGACCTTGGATTTGGCCTTCTGCGGTTCGCGACCCTTGCGGATCAACTGGTTAATCGTGGGCATGAAGCCTTCACTTCCTTGTGAGTTACTCTGCCACGCTCGATTACGTTTGCGCGAAAAGCACAATGGCCCAAGCGGCTCGTCGAGCCCCCCAGGCCTTGCTCCCATGCGCGGCAGTGTTCAGCGCTAATTCGCCCAGGCGGCAGCTAAAGGCCCCCGGAGCGAGGCGCGCATATAACGGCGAGTCCTGAAAGGGTCAACGGCCTCCTCGGCCGATCGCTCACTCTTCCTGCCGCTGCAGGCGCGGGAAGGCAAGGGCGCGCAGAAACAGCGTTTCCGCCGCCATCCAGTCGAGCCGCAGCAGCCTTTCGTCATCCACTTCGGACGCCAGCCAGGCGCGGATGATCCGGCGCAAAGTCCGCCGCTCCAGCACCGAACCGTCACGATAGGTGAGCACTGCCGCCGCGCCGATCCAGGGCGCGCGCGGGTGGCGATATTGATCGATGAAGTCCGAGCCGTTCGGCAATTCGACATAGGAAGCGGAGGTGAAGCTGTCGGTGACCGGCGGGAAATCCTGGACGGCTCGGCGGAAGGCCTGTGCGGCCCGGCCGTTCGCTTCCCCGCCGAGCGCGCTGGCGACCGCGGCCATGGCGGCGAAATGCACATCCTCCACCCGCCGCTCGTTATTGGGATAATCCACCCAGGCGGCGCCGTCGTCGGGACCGCGGTTAAGCCAGGTGACGGCGCGGGCGATCGCAGTATCGACCGCCGCGCGGGATTCGGCGGGGATGATGCCGGCGTCGCGGGCATGGACCAAGGCGATGGTCAGCATCGCGGTCGCGTGCACGCCCGCATTGGTGCCGTTGCGGGTGGCGGACAGGCTGATCGCCCACCACCCCTCGGGATTCTGGGCCTCGAGAATTGTCCGCACCAGCGCCGGGTTCAGCTGCTGGCCGTATTTGGACGAGGCGATCACCACCCAGGCGTTGCCGACCGCGTGCGGAATGTCCTCGGAGAAGAAGCAGCCGCATTCGGCATTCTGCACGCGGGCGAGATAAGCGAAGAATTGGGGCGCGAGCCCGCGGGCTTCCTCCGGCGCACCGCTCATCAGTTGCGCGGCGAGCCATACCCAGGAGGTGCCGACCGCCGTGCGGTTGCTGGTGAGCGTCTGTTCGGCGCTTCGGACGATTCGGGCGCGGGCCAGCGCCTCGCCGTTGCGCGCGGTCTCGACCCAGGCGCGGGGAACCGGCGGACGGTCGGCGTCGAACAGGATCATCAGCGGCCGGTACTGCCAGATCGCGATTGCGAGCAGCAAAGCCCCCAGCACGCCGCCCACCACCGCCGGGCGCCGCCACAGCGGCCGCACCCGCCGCTTGCGCGCGGGCTTGGTTTCCGGCGCCGCAATCTCGCTCGCTTCGGGCGCGGCATCGACGCGGCTGCGGACTTCCTCGAGCAGTTTGGGCCAGCTCGCGGCGAGGCTCTTCTTGGTCCGCCCGACGCTGAGCGCCTGAACGAAGAACAGCCCCATCGGGAAATCGTCGGGGGTCAGTGCATCTACCAGCACCGGCAGCAGCTTCGACGTGTCCCGCCCGATCATCGCCTCATGGCGGACATTGGGAGAGGAGACGCTGTCCTGGCTCCACAGCACGATGACGCAGCGCGCTTCTTTCAGCTGCCTGCGGATCCAGGTGTCCCAGTCGATTCCCGGCGGCGTCGCCTGGTCCCAGAAGACGTCATAGCCTTCCTTCGTGAGGCCGGCCTGGATGCGCTCGGCGACCTCGCGGTCCTTGCTCGAATAAGACAGGAAAATGTCCGGCACGCCGTCCCCCGCTTCGCCCGGGAAACTAGAGTGCCGCCGCCCGGATGGGAAGCGAAAGGGCTAGGGCGCGGGTGTCAGGTTGCGGATGCGGTCCGCGGCGGGCGGAGTCAGGCGCGGGTTGGCGCGCAGCCAGGCTTCGAGCGCATCGACGTCCAGCGGCCCCCCGACCGGATCGGTGCCTGCGGACCAGGCGGTGAAATTGTCGCCGCCGGACAGCAGGAAGCTCGGGGCCGCGATCCGGATGACGCTGGTGTCGGTGATCGGCGCGCCGTTCAGCCGCATATCGAACACGCGCTGCCCGGCCGGGCGGGAAAGATCGTAGGAATAAGTGAAGCCGGCGGACGGGTTGAGCATCTGCGGCCGCTCGACCGTGTTGGTGCCGCTATTCCATTGCTGTTCCAGCACCGCCTTCAATTGCGCGCCGGTCAGGGTGCGCAGGGCGATCACGTTGCCGAACGGCTGGACGGCATAGATCTGGCCATAGGTGACCTCGCCATTCGCGGCCGGGATCAGGTCAGCGCGCACGCCGCCCTTGTTGACGAAGGCGACCTGCGCGCCGTGCGCCCGGGTCGCTGCGAGCTGACCGTCGGCGATCAGATCGCCGAGCACCGATTCGCCCGAAGGTGCGTCCGCGCGCAGAGCCGGTCCGTCGAGGCTGCCGACCACACGCTCGGCCAGCGGGCGGGCGGCGACACGGTAACGCTCGACCAAGGCGGCGACCCGCGGCTCGGGCGTGTAGCGCGGGAAGCGGTCGGTCGGCTGCACCTGGCCCTGCGAGCCGCGATAGCCGTCGCCCTGCACGATGTGCATGTCGGCGCTGCGGGCGGTGACGCCGCGCACCGGATCGACGGTCAGCTTGATCTCGGTCAGCAAAGTGCCGGCGGAACCTGCGCTGGTGACGATGAACGGCCGGGTCGGGTCGATCGTGGCGAAGTCGCAATTATAGGTCTGATGGGTGTGGCCGGAGACGACCACGTCGACCTCGGGCGAAAGCCGTCGCAGGATCTGCATCAGATCGCCGTCCACGCCTTCGCAGGTCTTCGCGCTGTAGGGGCCACGAAAGGTGAGGCCCTGATGGATCAGCACGACGATCGCGTCCGCGCCTTCGGCCTGCAGGCGAGGAATCAAGGCGTTCACCGTCTCCGCTTCATCCTCGAAGGTGAGGCCGGCGACGCCTTCCGGGGTCACGAGCGTCGGCGTTTCCTTCAGCGTCATGCCGATCACGCCGATCGCCACTTCGCCCCGGCCGGTGCCGAAGCGGCGAATGCCGTAGGCGGGCAGCAAGGGCGAGCGGTCGGCATTCAGCACGTTGGCGGCGAGGAAGGCGAAGTCGGCGCCGCCGAAATCGGGGTCGACGACACAAGGGTCGCGGGTCGAAAGCCGCTCGCAGCCGCCACGGTCGAGCCGCAGCAATTCGGCGCTGCCGCGATCGAATTCGTGATTGCCGACCGCGTTGAAATCGAGCCGCATGAGATTCATCGCGAGCACGGTCGGCTCGTCGAGGAAGAGCGAGGAGATGAGCGGCGAGGCGCCGACCAGATCGCCGGCCGCGACGGTCAGATTGTTCGGGCTGCGGTCGCGGATCGCCTGGATGGCGGCGGCGAGGTGGGCGGCCCCGCCGGCCGGAACCTGCACTTCGGGGCCGTTGGCGTCGGCGGGCGCGGTGATCGCGCGGCGCGGGGCCTCGAGATTGCCGTGAAAATCATTGAGCGCGATCAAAGTGACCTCGACCGGCGCCGGCGCGCGGCTCGCACCCCGGTCCGCCGTCGTCGCGCAGCCGGCCAAGACCAGCGCGCCGCAAAGCATCCCAACCAGATTTCGCATCATCGTCCCGCCTTGGATTCGCTTGGCCCAGCGGGTGCCATGCCAGCCTCGCCGTGTCACCCGCCGAAAAGATTCTCGCGGCGGGACCGAACCATTGCGCCGCTCTATGCCTCTTGGGTGACGGAAAGGAGAAACGGCATGAACCAGGCGAGACTCGACAAGGCGCGGGAGGGCGTGCTCGATCAGATGGAGGCGGGTCGCCGGACGATGAACCTGGGCTATGCGGCGGCGGCATTGCTGGAACTGGCTTTGCTCGTGGCCTGCGCCTTGCTGATCGACTGGAGCAACGGCACGCAAGTGATGCTGCTCGTGATCTTCATCCTGAGCTACGCGATGCTGAGCATGGGGCTGGTGATCCTGGCGGGTCATGTGACGCGCTCCACGGGACGCATATTGGCAGTGCTTGAAGCGCAGCGGGACGAACGGCGCTGACGCAAGCGCGTCCCTCGCAGGCGGAACTGGCGCTCACTGTCGCGCTCGCCCAGAGCGGCGATCGACGGGCACTCGATCGCCTGCTCAGGGAGCATCAGGACGCTTTGTTCCGCCACGCCCGGACGATCCTGGGTGATGAAGAAGAGGCGCTCGACGTCGCGCAGACGAGCCTGCTGCTGATCGCGCGCAAGCTCGGCACGCTGTACGACCCGCGCTGGTTTCGCGCCTGGGCGTACCGGATCGTCACCCGCGAGGCGGTGCGCGCGGCCAAGAGAAGGAGACGGTATCGGCTTGCGTTCGACGATCGCGTCGGGGTCGAGACGATGGATGTGCCGGTTCCCGCCGAGGCCGAGCTTGCCGCTTTGTGCGGCGAGGCGATCGACCATCTGCCGCCCGGCGCGCAGGCTGTCGCGCGCCTCCACTATCGGGACGGCCTGACCCTGATCGAGATTGCCGAGGCGCTCGAACTGCCGCTCGGCACGGTCAAATCGCGGCTGGCTTACGCCCTCGTCCGGCTTCGGGAGAGCGTAACCGGCTAGCCTGGGGCCCGGGGCCAGTGCACAATCGAGCCCGTGCCGATCGCCGCGCTCGTCGCCCTCGCCATCATCGCCTTCGCGGCAGGCTTTCACTTTCATTGGGCGTTCGGCGGAAAGCACGGATTTGGCGTCTCCCTGCCGCAGCGACCGGACGGCGCGCCGGTGATGAGCCACCGCCTGCATTGGTGGCGGCCGGCGGCGTTCGGGGTTGGCCTGGCGCTGCTTCTCCTCGGCGGCCTGGTGGTCGCCCGGGCGGTGCGCTGGGAGACCGGGCTGCCCGGCGGCCTGATCGACTATGGCCTGATCTGGACCGGCGCAATGTTCATCGCCCGCGCTTTGGTCCCGAACCGCTACGTCGGCTTCTTCAAGACGCTTCGGACCACGCGCTGGGCGCGCTGGGACACGCGGCTCTACAGCCCGCTCTTCCTGATCCTCGGCATCTCGTTGATCGCCGTCGGCCTTTCCTAGACCTTCGAGAGTTTCTCCCCGGCCGCCGCCTTGTCGCGGAGCAATTGCGAGACGGTGAAGCCGTTGCGCTCCAGGCCGTCGACGATCATGGGCAGGCCCTCGACATCGGCCCAGAACATCGGGCCGCCGCGATAGACGGGCCAGCCATAGCCATAGACCCAGACGACATCGATGTCGCTCGCGCGCTGGGCGAAGCCGCCTTCGAGGATCAAAGCGCCCTCATTGACCATCGTGTAAAGCGTGCGCTCGACGATCTCCTGATCGCTGACCTCGCGCGCCGTCACGCCTTCCTTGGCGCGGAACTGCTCGATGATGCCTTGCACGACGGGGGAGGGGGAGGGGCGGCGCTTCTCGTCATAATCGTAGAAGCCGGCGCCCTTCTTCTGACCCCAGCGATCGACCGCGCAGAGCGCGTCGCGGATATTCTCGATGCGATTGGGGTCGCGGTGCCAGCCGATGTCGACGCCCGCCAGATCGGCCATCTGGAACGGCCCCATCGGCATGCCGAAATCGACATGGACCTTGTCGATCTGCGCCGGGGTCGCGCCCTCGAGCAGCAGCTTCATCGCCTCGGTCTGGCGCGGGATCAGCATGCGATTGCCGATGAAGCCGTAACAAACGCCTGCGACGACCGCGACTTTCTTGATCTTCTTGGCGAGCTGCATGGCGGTGACGAGCACGTCGGGCGCGGTCTTCGCGCCGCGCACGACCTCCAGCAGCTTCATCACATTGGCGGGGGAGAAGAAGTGGAGCCCGACCACGTCCTGCGGCCGCGCGGTGCTGGCCGCGATCTCGTCAATGTCGAGATAGGAGGTGTTGGAGGCGAGGATCGCACCGGGCTTGCAGATGGAGTCCAGCTTGCCGAAAATGTCCTTCTTCACGTCCATATTCTCGAACACCGCCTCGATGATGAGGTCGCAATCGGCGAGGTCTTCGAGCTTGAGCGTGGGGGTCAGCAGGCCCATCGCCTGGCCGACCTGGGCTTCGGTCATCCGGCCCTTGGCGGCGGTCGCCTGGTAATTTTTCAGCATCACGCCGGTGCCGCGATCGAGCGCTTCCTGCTGCATTTCGACGATGGTGACGGGGATGCCGGCGCTGAGGAAGTTCATCGAGATGCCGCCGCCCATCGTGCCGGCGCCGATCACGCCGACCTTCTTGATGGTGCGCGGCTCGGTGCCTTCCGGGACGCCGTCAATCTTGCTCGCCTTGCGCTCGGCGAAGAAGAAATATTGCTGCGCCTTGGCCTGGGTGCCGCTCATCAATTCCATGAACATCTGGCGTTCGGCCAGCACGCCCTCGGCATAGGGCTTGGCGACCGCCGCCTCGATGCAGCGGATATTATATTCCGGCGCATCGAAGCCGCGGAACTTGCGGGCGTTGGTCTTGCGGAATTCGTCGAACAGCCCCGGATTGGCGCGCGCTTCGGCGAGCTTCTCGTCGCGCTCGGAGGATTTGGGCAGCGGGCGGACCTCGCGCACCTCCTCGGCATAAGCGACGGCGTGGGGGAGCAGATCGCCCTCGATCAGCCGATCGACCAGGCCGACATCATAGGCCTCCTTCGCGCCGATCGGATTGCCGGTCGAGGCCATTTCCAGCGCCTTGCCGACGCCCGCGACGCGCGGCAGCCGCTGGGTCCCGCCCGCGCCGGGGAGGAGGCCGAGCTTCACTTCCGGGACGCCGAGCTTCGCCGACGGCACAGCGACGCGATAATGGCTGGCCAGCGCGACCTCGAGCCCGCCGCCCAGCGCCGTGCCGTGGATCGCTGCGACGACCGGCTTGCTGCAATTCTCAATGATGTCCACGACCTGGGGCAAAGCCGGATATTCGAACGATTTGGGCGTGCCGAATTCGCTGATGTCGGCGCCGGCAAAGAAGGTCTGGCCCTCGCCGATGATCACCACGGCTTTGATCGCCTCGTCTTCATTGGCCTGCTCGATCCCCTTCACCAGCCCGTCGCGGACGGCGTGGCCGAGCGCGTTTACCGGCGGGTTGTTGGAGGTGATGACGAGGACATCGCCGTGGCGGCTGGTGGTGATCGGGCTGGTCATGAGAGTCTCCGAAAAGCAGGCGTGCGGGATAGGCTTTGCTTTACGTAAACGTCAACCTGATGAATCGCCTCGCTCGGCCGGGGCGACCGGTATGGGCGACTCGCGTTGAGCGCAGCCAGCGACGCTCTTCCTGCCGCTTGGCCCACTATGGTGAAGTACATGAAGTTCACACGGAATCGCGGGGGGCTCTCCCCGCAGTTTGTCGTCGCCGCGGGCGCGCAATCCAGGCGAAAGAAGGACTCCGGACGCATCGACCAGGCTAGATCAGCCGAAATCCTATCGTGCAACCATGCGATCGTTGGCGATCAAGCCGCCGTCGAGACCATGGCGTGTTGGCAGGATTCGTCGGAAGCCAACAAGCGGGCGGCATGGCTGGTTTTGTCGTCAGCAGAACACCACGCATGCCTTATGGTCGCGTGACAATTGGCAGGCCGTAATCAGGCGGGCGAGGCCGAAGGCTTCGCGGCCGTAGCGTTGCCAGAGAGGTCCGCTTGGCGCCGGTGTCTCGGCCACCTCCCATAGCTGTTCGTCTTCCGGATCGATCCCTCGCGGTAAGTCGATGAGGCGCGCAAGGATTTCACATTCGGCAAGGAGGCGGATCGACGATCCGACCATGCCGCCAAGGCCCGAATTCTCGGCGTCTGGCGACTCGAACAGCACATCCTCGAAGTCCATCGGGACATAGAACCCCTCGGCGTCGGAGTGCAATTGAAGATGAGCGAACAGTTCGCGCGAACTCGACATGCCAAACCAGCCGCGCTTGCGGGAGCGGAAGCGGTTGCGCTGCAATACATGCACGACTTGCTCACCCATCGCGTCGTGGGCCGAGTCCGTGCCAGGTAAACTGGGCTCCGGAAGTCTTCCGGTCATCGACCAGTGGGCGGCCAGGCGCCTGACATCGTGAAGGCCCTGATAGCCGATCATCTGAGCTTCGAACCGATCCTCAACTGGCAATGTTTCCGGCTCGTAATGGGGTGCTATCCCCGCCTGACGAAGAACGTCGTTCAGAAGGTCGAAGGGCTCCTTCCACTCCTCAAGTTCATCCGGATCGAGTTCGAGCTTCAGCGCAGCCAAATAGCCAACCGAGATTGTCAGCCCCACGATCGGTCCCCAATTCCGCCCCAATACTCATCCGATAGTGGGTTCGGCGATAGCGATCGAGTCGGATTGGCTTGCCGCGATTTGCGCTCAGAGCAGGATTATCACGCCGCCGTCTGCCCATAGGCCAGCTTCCTGAACGGGTGGCTGGCGGAGAGGCCGCCATCGACGACCATGGCGTGGCCGTTGACGTAGCTGCTCTCGTCGGACGCGAGGAAGAGGGCGGCCTTCGCGATCTCGTCGGGGGCGCCGCCGCGCTGGAGGGGGTTTAGCTGGCCGATGCTGGCGTCGCGTCCACGGTCGCGGGCCATCTGGTAGATGGGCGCGGTCATGCCGGTTTCGATCAGGCCGGGGCAGATGGCGTTGACGCGGACGTTGGACCCCACCAGCTGCGCCGCTGCGGTTTCGACCAGGCTGATCACGCCGGCCTTGGAGGCGCTGTAGGCGGGCCCGCCGGCGCCCGCCCTGAGCCCGGCGACGCTGGCGGTGCAGATGATCGAGCCGCCGCCGCGCTCCTTGATCGCCGGGGCGGCGTGCTTCACCGCCAGCCAGGGGCCGATCAGGTTTACGCGCAGGATTTCCTGCCAATCCTCGACGCTCTGCTCGAAAATGCCCTTCAGGCCACCGGAAATGCCGGCATTGGCGAACATGATATCGAGCCCGCCAAAATGCTCCTGCGCCTGGCGGACGAGGCGGCGGACGCTGTCCTCGTCACCCGCATCGGCCGCGTAGCCGTGGGCGTTGGGGCCGATGGCCAGGGCGGTTTCGTCGGCATTGTCGAGATCGGCGAGGATGAGCTTGGCGCCTTCCGCCGCGAACAGCATGGCGGTGGCGCGGCCGATGCCGGAGCCGGCGCCGGTGACGATGGCGACTTTGTCTTTCAGGCGCATCTTATGCTCCTTGTTCCCCGGCGAAATCGAGACGTCGCCCTGTCCCCCGGACAGGGCTGCGAACGTCTGGGAGACGTTCGCACGTCTTCGATGGGGTCCAGAACGCGCTACCGCGCGTGAGTATTCGATCGGGCTGGGCCCCGGCCTTCGCCGGGGAACAGTTGGGCCTCAAAGCCCGACACCCACGGTGCTGCCGCCGTCCACGACGATGGTCTGGCCGGTCATGAAGGTGGAGGCGGGGGCGGCGAGGAACACCGCCGCGCCGGCGATTTCGTGCGGCTCGCCGATCCGGCGCATCGGGGTGTGGCGGGTGACGGCCTTCAGCGTGTCGGGATTTTCCCAAAGCGCCTTGGCGAAATCGGTGCGGACCAGGCCGGGGGCGATGCAGTTCACGCGCACGCCCGACGGGCCGAATTCGGCGGCGAGGTTGCGGGCGAGCTGGAAGTCCGCGGCCTTGGAGATGTTGTAGGCGCCGATCGTCGCCGAGCTGGTCAGGCCGCCGATCGAGCTGACGATGATGATCGAGCCTTCGCCCCGCTCCAGCATCTCCGGGGCGACCATCTGGATCAGCCAGTGATTGGCGATGACATTGTTGTCGAGGATCTTGCGGAACTGATCGTCGCTGATCCCGCCCATCGGCCCGTAATAGGGGTTGGAGGCGGCGTTGCAGACCAGGATGTCGATGCGGCCGAATTGCTTGCGGGTCTCGTCGACCAGGTCCTGCAGCGCGTCCTTCGACGAGATGCTGGCCGGGACGACGATGGCAGCGCCGGGATGGTCCGCGTTGATCGCGTCGGCGACCTCCTGGCAGGCTTCGGCCTTGCGGGAGGAGATGACGACCTTGGCGCCCTGCGCGGCCATGGCCTCGGCGATGGCCCGGCCGATGCCTCGGGACGAGCCGGTGATGATGGCGACTTTGCCGGTGAGGTCGAAGAGATTCACAGTCAAATCCTCCCTGTCGCCGAAGGCGATGGAGAGGGGGACCGGCGAAGCCGGTGGAGGGGCCTTGGCGCCCCGGCCCCTCCACCACCCTTCGGGTGGTCACCCTCCCCATGAGCTTCGCTCACAGGGAGGATCAAATCAGTCCGCGTGCCGGGCATATTCCAGGCGGGCGATGGCGCGGGCGTGGACTTCGTCGGGGCCGTCCGCCAGCCGCAGAGTGCGGATGCCAGCATAGCTGTAGGCGAGGTCGAAATCCTGGCTGACGCCGGCCCCGCCATGGGCCTGGATGGCATCGTCGATGATCTGTAGCGCCATGTTCGGCGCCTTCACCTTGATCATCGCGATCTCGCCGGCGGCCGACTTGTTGCCGGCGCGGTCCATCATGTCGGCGGCTTTCAGGCAGAGCAGCCGCGAACAGTCGATGTCGATGCGGGCGCGGGCGATGCGTTCTTCCCAGACGCTGTGGGCGGAGAGCGGCTTGCCGAAGGCGATGCGGCTCTGCAGGCGCTTCACCATCGCCGCGAGCGCCTCCTCGGCCGCGCCGATCGTGCGCATGCAATGGTGGATTCGGCCGGGGCCCAAGCGGCCCTGCGCGATCTCGAAGCCGCGGCCTTCGCCGAGCAGCAGGTTGGAGGCCGGGACGCGCACGTCCTTCAGCTCGATCTCCATATGGCCGTGCGGGGCGTCGTCATAGCCGAAGACGGTGAGGGCGCGTTCGACGGTGATTCCGGGGGCGTCGATCGGCACCAGGATCATCGACTGCTGCTGATGCTTCTGCGCGCCGAAATCGGTCTTGCCCATCAGGATCGCGACCTTGCAGCGCGGATCGCCGGCGCCCGACGACCACCATTTGCGGCCGTTGATGACATAATCATCGCCGTCGCGGTCGATCCGGCACTCGATATTGGTCGCGTCGGAGGAGGCCACGGCGGGCTCGGTCATCAGGAAGGCCGAGCGGATCTCGCCATTCATCAGCGGGCGGAGCCACTGCTCCTTCTGCTCGCGCGTGCCGTAGCGGTGGAAGACCTCCATATTGCCGGTGTCCGGGGCGGAGCAGTTGAACACCTCGCTCGCCCAGCCGATCCGGCCCATCTCCTCGGCGCAGAGCGCATATTCGAGGTTGGAGAGCTGGGTGCCTTCGAACTGGAAACTCTCGTCCACGTGGCGGAGCGCCTGGCCGGGCGGCATGAACAGGTTCCAAAGCCCGGCGGCCTTCGCCAGCGGCTTCAATTCCTCGATCACCGGCACCGGCTGCCAGCGGTCGCCCTCGGCGACCTGGGCCTTGTAGTCGGCCTTGCGCGGGCGAATGTGCGTCTCGATGAAGTCGCGGACGCGACCCTGATAATGCGCTTCGCGCTCGGTGAGGGAAAAGTCCAAGTCCGGCCTCCCGCCTGCTTTACGTTCACGTAAACTAGATGATCTGCGGCTAGCCCGAACGGCGGGCGCAAACAAGGGCGGATCGGGTGTCAGCCTTTGCTCGTGCAATCCGCCGCGCGGCTTGATAATTCGCGCAGCAGGGAGAGTTTCATGAAGCGCCGTCTGCTGCCCGTCTTCACCGTGCCGGTCCTGCTCGCGGGCTGCGCGACGGGCTATGCGACCGACTGGTTTCGCGACGAGCCCGGGATCATCCGGCCGCAATTGCTGCGCTACGGTCTCGATGTCGAGCAGAGCCAGTGCGTCAGCGCGGCGCTCGGCGGCAGCCTGTCGAAGGTGGAAGTGCGGCGCTTGCAGGAGGTGGCGGCCGCCGTCCGTCCGGCGAACGAGGCGCAGCTCAATATCGGCAATCTGCAGGCCATAGCCGGCTCGGCAGGCGGGCAGGCGCGGTCCGCGCTCGATGCCGCGATCGGCTCGTGCAATGTCCAGCTCGCTGCGGCCGCTCCCGTGGCGACCGCAGCGGCAGCGTCCGCGACGGACAGCGCGCCGGTCACGATGAGCGGCAATGTCCCGGTCGATATGACCCCGGTCACGCCGCCCGCAGCGGCCGCGAGCTGGCTGAACCTCGGCTCGGCCGAATCGGGCCAGTCGATCGGCATCGACGCGCGCAGCATCGAGCAGGAGGGGACGACCCGCATCGCCTGGTTCCGGATGACCGATCCGGACAGCGGTGCGGCGACCAACAATATGTACCGGCTGAAGATCGACTGCCAGGCGCGGACCATCCAGCCGCTCGCGCTGCGCCAGACTGACGCGGCGGGGACGGAGATTTCCTTCCGCCAATATACCCCGGCCGAAGCGGTCGCGGGACCGGCCGAAGCGGGCACGGTGCTGGAGATCGCCTTCCTCTCGATGTGCACCTGAGTGCATCTGACCCGGCATTGACTCCCAACGCCTCGCGCGGCACTTGACGTTTACGTAAGGGAGAGCCGATCGTGACCGACCTCGAGACGTTCCGCGCCGAGACGCGCGCCTGGCTGGAGGCGAACTGCCCCGCCGAAATGCGCCAGCCGATGCGCGACGAGAGCGACGCCTGCTGGGGCGGGCGCAACCCTCAGTTCAAGAGCGAGGCGCAGAAGCTCTGGATGGAGCGGATGGCCGAGCGCGGCTGGACGGTGCCGGATTGGCCCAAGGAATATGGCGGCGGCGGGCTGTCGGCGGCCGAGACGAAGGTGCTGAAGCAGGAAATGGCGCGGATCGGCGCGCGCAATCCGCTGATGAGCTTCGGCATTTCGATGCTCGGCCCGGCTTTGCTGAAATATGGCAATGAGGCGCAGAAGAAGCGCTTCCTGACGGAGATTGCGCGGGGCGAGATCCGCTGGTGTCAGGGCTATTCGGAGCCGGGCGCGGGCTCGGACCTGGCCGGGCTGCAGACTTCGGCGGAGGACAAGGGCGACCATTTCCTGGTGAATGGCCAGAAGGTCTGGACCTCCTACGCGGACAAAGCGGACTGGATTTTCTGCCTGGTGCGGACGTCGAAGGAGACCAAGCACAATGGCATCAGCTTCCTCCTGTTCGACATGGCCAGCCCCGGCGTTTCGACCAAGCCGATCCTGCTGATTTCCGGCAATTCGCCCTTCTGCGAGACCTTCTTCGACGATGTGCAGGTGCCGAAGGATCAGCTCGTCGGCGAGCTGAACAAGGGCTGGGACGTCGCCAAATATCTCCTGGGCCATGAGCGCGAGATGATCAGCGGCATGGGGCTGGGACAGGGCAGCGTGACGCTCGGCGACAAGGTGAAGGGCGCGCTGGCCGACGACCCTCTGCTGCGCGCGGACGTGGCGCGGTTCGATGTCGATGCTTTGGCCTTCAAGGCGATGAGCGAGCGCTTCATCGACGAACTGAAGGCCGGCCGCGCGCATCCCGCCCAGCCGAGCATGATGAAATATGCGGGCACTGAGCTGAACAAGCGCCGCCACGAACTGGTGATGGCCGCGGGCGGATCGGCGGCGCTGGAATGGGAGAGCGAGCGGTCCGGCGGCGGCAAGGCGCCGCGCGAATGGCTGCGCACCAAGGCCAATTCGATCGAGGGCGGGACGAGCGAAGTGCAGCTCAACATCGTCGCCAAGCGCATCCTTGCGCTGCCGGGCGCCTGACTTTTCTCGACCCTCTCTCCTTCAGGGGAGAGGGTGCCGCGAAGCGGCGGGAGAGAGGGGGCTGCAAATACGGACTCCCCCGCTCCCGGTCTCGCTCCGCTCGACCACCCTCTCCCCTGAAGGAGAGAGGGTTAGAAGGAAGAAGAAATGCCTCTCTACCTCACCGACGATCAGGCGATGCTGCGCGACACGGCGCGGGAATTCATGGCGGAGCAGGGCGCGATCAAGACCCAGCTTCGGCATTGGCGCGATATCAGCTGCAAGGACGGCTTCGGCCACGGCCTGTGGAAGCAGTTCGCCGAGATGGGCTTCACCGGCATCATCGTGCCGGAGGCCGAGGGCGGCCTGGGCCTCGGCCATGTCGAGGCGGGGATCGTGCTTGAGGAGATCGGCCGCAATCTGACGCCGTCGCCATTCCTGGTGAGCGCCGTGGCGTTCGTGGAAGGCGTGAAGGGCAAGGCCGCCGGCGAGCGCTGGCTGCCGGGCATCTTGAGCGGCGACACGGTCGCGGCATTGGCGGTCGATGAAGGCCGCAAGCATCGTCCTGAGCAGATCGCGCTTCGGGCCGAGCGGTCGGGCAATGGCTTCACCTTGTCGGGCGAGAAGAGCTTCGTCGTGCAAGGCGGTTCGGCCGACGTGATCCTGGTCGCGGCGCGCACCGGTGGCTCGGCGGGCGAAACCGACGGCCTGACCCTGTTCGCGCTCGAAAAGGATGCGGCCGGGCTGTCGATGGCGCGCGAGCGCACGCTCGACAGCGCGGTGGCGGCGCGGCTGACGTTCGAGAATGTCGCGGTCGATGCGGACGCGGTGGTCGGCGAGGTCGATCAGGGCTGGGCCTTGCTGTCACGGGTGCTGAATGCGGGCCGGGCCGGCGCTTCGGCGGAGATGGTCGGCGTCGCGTCGGGCGCGATGGACATGACGGTCGACTATCTGAAGCAGCGGACGCAGTTCGGCGTCGCGATCGGCAGCTTCCAGGCGCTGCAGCACCGCGCCGCGCATCTTTATGGCGAGCTGGAAATTGCCCGCGCGGCGACGCTGAAGGCGCAGCAATTGCTGGATGAGGGCGCGGACGAGGCGGAGTTGATGGTCTCCGTCGCCAAGGCCAAGGCCGGACAGACGGCGCGACTGGCGGTGCAGGAGGGGGTGCAGATGCATGGCGGCATCGGCATGACCGACGAGCACGATATCGGCCTCTACATGAAGCGCGACCGGGCCCTGGATGAGCTCTGGGGCGACGCGAACTTCCACACCGACCGGGTGGCGCGGCTGACCGGTTACTAAAAATCCTCCCCTGCATTTGCAGGGGAGGGGGACCGCCGCAGGCGGCGGAGGGGCCGCTCGCGCCCTTGCGCGAGTGGAAAGAACGCTCGCCTTGCTCGCGCCCCTCCACCATGCTCCGCATGGTCCCCCTCCCCACGAAATCGTGGGGAGGATTGAAAATTAAGGGCGCTTCACCAGCAGGTTCAGCTGGGCCGAGGCGATCGGCTTGTCGCGATCGTCCTGCCAGGCGTGGGCCTCGACATTGGCGACGCGGCCGCCGAGCCGGGTGACGATAGCGCAGGCGATCGTGTCCTGATCCGTGCCGCCGCGCATGAAGTTGATCGACAGGTTGATCGGCTTGAAGCTTGCCCCTTCGGGCAGTGCGCGCAGCAAGGTGCCGATCGCGGCGATTTCCAGCAGGCCGGCGATCGCGCCGCCGTGCAGAAAACCGGGGCGGCCGAGCACGACATTGCCGAAAGGCATGCGGTACAGGCGCTCGCCGTCCTGCTCGAACGGTTCGATCCCGAGGGTGACGGCATAAGGCGGCAGTTCGCGCATGAGGCCGCCTAGCCTTCCCCAATATCCCCGGCAACCGGGGCCCGCCGGGCGCTGAGCCGCTTTGCCGCCCAGCGGCCGAGCAGGGGCATGATGCTGAGCAGCACCAAGGAACCGAGCAGGCGCACGGAGAGGATGTCGCTGGGCTGCTCGACCATCGCGAGAGCGGTGCCGGCATTGGTGTAGATGAACGTCGCCGGCATGATCCCGAAAAAGCTGGTGAGCATGAATTTCCACAATCTCATGCAGGTCAGCCCCATGCCGAGGTTGATCAGGAAAAAGGGGACGAGCGGGTTCAGCCGCATCGCCAGCAGGAAGACGACGCCTTCCTGCTCGACGCCGCGATTGATCACCTGGAACCGGTTGTGGAAGCGGCGCTCGAGGCGGGTGCGGGCGAGATAACGGGCGGTCAGGAAGCCGATCGTCGCCGCGGTAAGGGTGGCGAACAGGGCGAAGACGACACCGAAGGCCAGCCCGAAGATCGCCCCGGCCGCCATCTTGAAGATGGAGGCGCCGGGCGCGAAGGTCGCGAGCGTGGCGAAGGCGAGGAAATAGAGCGAGGAGAAGGCGACCGGACGCTCGGCGACCAGAGCGCGCAATTCCTCGCGGCGCTGCTTCAATTCCTCCAGCGTGACGACGTTGCTGAGGATGGTGATCGCGATCCCGGCCGCGGCGAGCGCGAGCAAGGTCAGCAGCAGGGTGCGGCGGGTGCCCGGGCTCATCGGCGGACAGCCTTAAGCGCGCGGGGGCGCTTTGTCACAGCCGATGCATCCTTTGCCGATATGCGCGGTTGTTCGGATGGAAATGGAGATGTCATGAGCAAGATTCTGGTGCTGTATTATTCGGCTTACGGCCATGTCGAGACGCTGGCCGAGGCGATTGCCGAGGGTGCGCGGGAGACGGGCGCGAGCGTCGACATCAAGCGCGTGCCGGAGCTGGTGCCGGCCGATGTGGCCGCGAAATCCGGCTACAAGACGGATCAGAAGGCGCCGGTCGCCACGGTGGCGGAGCTGGCCGAATATGATGCGATCATCGTCGGCGTCGGCACCCGCTATGGCCGGATGGCCTCGCAAATGGCGAACTTTCTCGACCAGACCGGCGGCCTGTGGGCGAGCGGCGCGCTCGTGGGCAAGGTCGGCAGCGCCTTTTCCTCCACCGCGACCCAGCATGGCGGGCAGGAAACCACTCTGATGGCGATCCACACGAACCTCTTCCACTACGGCATGGTGCTGGTTGGCCTGCCTTATGCGTGGGCCGGGCAGATGAAGCTGGACGAGGTGACGGGCGGCTCCCCCTACGGCATCACCACCATCGCGGGCGGCGACGGCTCGCGGCAGCCGAGCGAGAATGAGCTGGAAGGCGCACGCTTCCAGGGGCGGCATGTCGCCGAGGTGACGAACAAATTGTTCGGGTAGACCCTGACTTCGTCATTCCAGCGAAAGCTGGAACCTCTTTGGTCTTGTTCGGTGAGAAGAAGTG
>JAFAEG010000038.1 GCA_023424095.1 Pseudomonadota bacterium
AGAAACGACCCTCACCCGGCTTCGCTTCGCTCAGCCACCCTCTCCCTGAAGGGAGAGGGGTTTAGGAGGTGGCGGCGTAGGCGCGGACTTTGGCGAGGTGGTCTTCGATCTCGCCTTCGCTCAGGAACGAGCCCTTGAAGCTGTTTTCGGCCAGTTCGACCAATTGCTCACGGGTCAGGCCCCTGCCCTCCGCCGCGGCGCGGAAATTGTCGTTGATGTAGCCGCCGAAATAAGCGGGATCGTCGGAGTTGAGGGTCACGCGCAGGCCTTCAGCCAGCATGCGGTCGACCGGATGCTCCGTCATGTCGCCGACGACGCAAAGCTTCAAATTGGAGAGCGGGCAGACGGTGAGCGTCATGCGCTCGTCGGCGAGGCGGCGGACGAGCATCGGGTCGTCGAGGCTGCGATTGCCGTGGTCGAGGCGGTCGATGTGGAGCAGGTCGAGCGCTTCGTGGACGTATTCTGCCGGGCCTTCCTCGCCGGCGTGGGCGACGCGCTTGAGGCCGAGGGCCGCGGCGGCGTCGAACACGCGCTGGAACTTGCTTGGCGGGTGGCCGAGTTCGGAACTGTCGAGGCCGACCGCCTCGATCTGCGCGAGCCAGGGCTTGGCCTGTTCAAGCGTGGCGAAGGCGGCCTCCTCGTCGAGATGGCGCAGAAAGCAGAGGATCAGCTTGGAGGTGATGCCGTGGCGTGCCTCGGCGTCGGCCATGCCGGCAAGCAAGCCACGCATCACGACGTCGAAGGATATGCCGCGATCGGTGTGGGTCTGTGGATCGAAGAAGATTTCGGCGTGGACGACGCCGTCCGCCGCGACGCGATCGAAATAAGCGATGGCGAGGTCGCGGAAGTCGTCTTCCGTCTGCAGGACGTTGGCGCCCTGATAATAGATGTCGAGGAAATCCTGCAGGTTGGAGAAGCTGTAGGCGGCGCGCACTTCCTCGACGCTGGCGAAGGGGATGGCGACATTGTTGCGCTGGGCGAGCGCGAACATCAGCTCGGGCTCCAGGCTGCCCTCAATATGCATGTGCAACTCGGCCTTGGGCAGGCCGGCGATGAAGGCGGTGAGGTCGGTCATGTCATGTCCCCGGTCGGTTGGGGACAGGATATCGGTTCGGGCGGCCCTAAGCCAGCCGCTCCGGCACTTCCTCCGCCTCGCCGATCAGCGTCGTGCGCGGCGCAACCGCTTCCCAGGGGAAGACGAACCAGCGCTTGTCGTCGGTCCGGTCCATGTCAATGCCGGCATATTCGGCCTGGGCGGCGGAGCTGACGTTGTTGATCAGCACGGCGGTGCGGATGTTGGCCTCGGTGCAGCCATTGGCGCGCAGCGTTTCGCGCAATTTGTTGATCGTGCCGCCGCTGTCGTTGATGTCGTCGATGATCAGGATGCGCACGCCGCTTGCGCTTTTGTGCGCCAGCTTGACGAGCAGATCGGTGGCGAACTCCTTGTCGCCCGAGCTGTAATCGACGGACAGCAGGGTGATCCCCGTCCGGTGCGCCAGATAAGCGGCCGGGACGAGCCCGCCGCGACCGATGCCGACGAGAAAGTCGGGGGTCCAAGAATCCGCCTCCACCTTGCTGGCAACGGATTCCAGGTCGGCGAGGAAGGTGTCGTAGGGGACGTAATAGAGTTCGGGATGCTGTTCTCGGCTCATCGTCCCCGCTTCCTCAGCCCAGCGCCTTCTTCAGCAGGTCGTTGACGACCCCCGGATTGGCCTTGCCCTGCATCGCCTTCATCGTCTGGCCGACGAAGAAGCCAAAGAGCTTGTCCTTGCCGCCGCGATATTCGGCGACCTTGTCCTCGTTCGCGGCCATCACCTTGGCGATCTCCGCCTCGATCGCGCCGGTGTCCGACGTCTGCTTCAGGCCCCGCTCCTCGACGATCGCGCCCGGGTCCTGGCCGGTTTCGAGCATGATCTCGAACACCTGCTTGGCGAGACTGCCCGACAGGGTGCCGTCGGCGGTGAGGGTGAGCAGTTCCGCCGCCTGCGCGGCGCTGACGGGCGAATCCTCGATCGTGCGGCCGAGGCGGTTCAGCGCGCCGAACAGATCGGACGTGACCCAGTTGGCGGCGCGGACGGCATGTTCCTCGCCGGCCGCGGCCAGCAGGGCTTCGAACCAGCGCGCGGTCTCGACCTCGGCGGTCAGCACGTTGGCGGCGTAGGCGGAGAGGCCCAGGCCGTCCTGATAACGGGCGCGCTTGGCGTCCGGCAGTTCGGGCAGGCTTTCGCGGCACTCGGCCAGGAAGGCGTCGCTCAGTTCGACCGGGAGCAGGTCCGGATCCGGGAAGTAGCGATAATCATGCGCTTCTTCCTTCGAGCGCAGCGACCGCGTCTCGCCCTTGTCGGGATCGAACAAGCGGGTTTCCTGGATGATTGTGCCGCCATCCTCCAGGACCTCGACCTGCCGGTTCGCCTCATAAGCGATCGCGGCTTCGATGAAGCGGACGGAATTGACGTTCTTCGTCTCGGTGCGGATGCCGAAGGGCTGGCCGGGCTTGCGGACGCTGACATTGACGTCGGCGCGCATGCTGCCCTGCTCCATATTGCCGTCGCACGAGCCGACATAGCGCAGGATCGAGCGGAGCTTGCGGACGTAGGCGCCGGCTTCCTCGGGCGAACGCATGTCGGGCTTGGAGACGATCTCCATCAGCGCCACGCCGGAGCGGTTGAGATCGACATAGGACATGCTGGGATGCTGATCGTGCAGCATCTTCCCGGCGTCCTGCTCGAGATGGATGCGCTCGACGCCGACCTTCGCGGTGGTGTCGCCCTCGAGCTCGATCTCGATTTCGCCCTCGCCGACGATCGGGTGGTAGAGCTGGCTGATCTGGTAACCCTGCGGCAGATCCGGGTAGAAATAATTCTTCCGGTCGAAGCGCGACCAGGCGTTGATCTGGGCATTCAGCGCCATGCCGGTGCGCACAGCCTGGCGGACGCACTCGCCGTTCAGCACGGGCAGCATGCCGGGCATGGCCGCATCGACCAGGCTGACCTGGCTGTTCGGCTCCGCGCCGAATGCGGTGGAGGCGCCGGAGAAGAGTTTGGCGTTGGAGGTGACCTGGGCGTGGACCTCGAGGCCGATCACGACCTCCCATTCGCCGGTGGCGCCGTGGATGCGATAGTCAGACATTGAAAAATCTCTTCAAAATGAACCCTGCCGTCGTCACAGCAATCGCAATTGTCAAGAAAGTTACTATCAGACCGATCGCAGCCCAATCGAAACCAGCCTTGTCCATGCTTAATAGCACGCCAATCGAACCGGAGGGGATTATGACCAAGTCCGTCCAGTATGGACCTGTCGCATATCCCGCGAACTTGTAAACAAGACCTCTCAAGCAAAACATGAGCACAACTAAGCAGGTCAGACCTAGACCGACCCACGCG
The DNA here is from genome assembly GCA_023424095.1 of Pseudomonadota bacterium. Classification (GTDB taxonomy): domain Bacteria; phylum Pseudomonadota; class Alphaproteobacteria; order Sphingomonadales; family Sphingomonadaceae; genus Allosphingosinicella. Next base: position 3,384 of record JAFAEG010000038.1, read on the forward strand.
ACCTTAGTAAGATCAGGGTCGACACTAGAGAGTTTGAAACCAACGAACGCGCTTAACCAAGCCCCAAATACCACATTCACGAAGTCCAAAGCCCGATCTACTTGAACGCCCTCCCAAGCGAGGTCTCGTTCTTCGGCGCTCACCACCAAGCCTCCGCGCGGTGGGTGAAGCCGGTTCGTTCTTCCAGCGCGAGGCCGGCATTCAGCACGCCTTGCTCGTCGAAGGCGCGGCCGATCAGCTGGAGGCCCAACGGGAGCCCCTGCGCGTCCAGGCCGGCGGGGACCGACATTGCAGGCAGGCCGGCGAGGCTTGCCGGGACCGCGAACACGTCGTTCAGGTACATGGCCAGCGGGTCGCTGGTCTTGTCGCCCAAGGCGAAGGCTGCGCTGGGGGCGGTCGGGGTGAGGATCAGGTCCACCTGCTCGAACACTTGTCTGAAATCGCGGGCGATCAGGGCGCGAACCTTCTGCGCCTGGTTGAAGTACGCGTCGTAGAAGCCGGCGGACAGCACGTAAGTGCCGATCATGATGCGGCGCTTCACTTCCTTACCGAAACCGTCGTGGCGCGTGGCGCGGTACATGCCGTCGATGCCGCCCTCGCCCTCGCTGCGCTGGCCATAACGGACGCCGTCATAGCGGGCGAGGTTGGACGAGGCCTCGGCCGGAGCGATGATGTAATAGGTCGGCAGCGCATATTTGGTGTGCGGCAGCGAGACTTCGACGATCTCGGCGCCCGCATCGCGCATGCGCTGAATGCCCTCGTCCCAGACGCGGCCGATCTCCTCGGGAATGCCGTCGATGCGATATTCCTTGGGGATGCCGATCTTCTTGCCGCGAATGTCGCTGTTGAGCGCCGCTTCCCAGTTCGGCACCGGCATGTTCAGCGAGGTCGAATCCTTCGGATCGAAGCCGCTCATCGCCTCCAGCATGATCGCGCAGTCGCGCACGTCGCGGGCCATCGGCCCGGCCTGGTCGAGCGAGCTGGCGAAGGCGACGACGCCCCAGCGCGAGCAGCGGCCATAGGTCGGCTTGATCCCGGAGATGCCGACGAAGGCTGCGGGCTGGCGGATCGAGCCGCCAGTGTCGGTGCCGGTCGCGCCAGGGCAGAGCCGCGCCGCGACCGCCGAAGCGCTGCCGCCCGAGCTTCCGCCCGGGGCGAGCGGCGCATTGCCGCCATCGTTGCGCCGCCAGGGCGAGATGACCGGGCCGTAGGCGCTGGTCTCGTTGGACGAGCCCATGGCGAATTCGTCCATGTTCAGCTTGCCGAGCATGCCGGCGCCGGCTTCGAACAACTTGCCCGAGACGGTCGACTCATAGACCGGTTTGAAGCCGCCGAGCATGTTGGAGCCGGCGGTGGTCTGCACGCCCTTCGTGGCGAACAGATCCTTGATGCCGAGCGGCACACCGGACAGCGGCTTCAGATCGCCGGAGGCGCGGGCGGCGTCGGCCGCATCGGCGGCGGCGAGCGCATGCTCGGGCGTCTCGACGACATAAGCGTTGAGCGCCCTGCCCTTCTCGACATTGGCGTTGAACGCGGTAGCCACTTCGCGGGCCGAGAAAGCGCCGTCGCGGACGCCATCACGGATCGCGGCGACGGTAAGGTCGGTAAGGTCGGACACTATTCGATCACCTTCGGCACGGCGAAGAAGCCGTGTTCGGCATTGGGGGCGTTGGCGAGCACCTCGTCGCGCTTGCCGCCGTCGTTGACGACGTCGTCGCGCAGGCGGAGCTGGTTCGGGATGACGGCGGTCATCGGCTGGATGCCGGTGACGTCGACTTCCGACAATTGCTCGATCCAGCCGAGAATGTTGTTCAGTTCAGGCTCGAGCGCCGCCACTTCCTCATCGGAAACGGCGATACGCGCCAGCTTGGCGATATGGCGTACGGTTGCGGTATCCACAGACATAGGGCGGCTGCTAGCAGTGGTGCTGCGGTGCGGCAAGCAGAGCGAATCGCTGGACGCGCGGCTTTTACTGTCTTATGTGTCTAATACAGTAACAGGGGAATGAATATGCGCCTTCTGCTCGCCGCCGCCTTGCTCTCGACCTCGGCCATCGCCGCAGCCCAGCCGCAACCCGCACCTGCGACCGCCGCCGCGAACCTGCCGCGCTACGATGCGCGCACCTTCTTCGAGACCACGGCTTATTCCATGGCCTCCGGAGACGGCATCGCTTTCTCCAGCGACGGCCGCAACGTGCTGATCAGTTCGGACAAAAGCGGCGTGTTCAACGTCTATGCCTTGCCGATCGCGGGCGGCGAGCCGGTGCAGATCACGCGGTCCACCACCAACGCGATGACCGCGCTCAGCTATTTTCCGAACGACGATCGCATCCTGTTCACCGCCGACCAGGGCGGCAACGAGCTGAACCATGTCTATGTCCGCCTGCCCGACGGCACCGAGCGCGACCTCACGCCGGGGACCAATTTGAAGGCCGGTTTCGTCGGCTGGAGCGCGGATGGCCGCACCTTCTACATTTCCAGCAATGAGCGCGACCAGGCCGCCTTCGACATCTACGCTTATGATTCGACCAGCTATGAGCGGCGTCTGGTCTTCACCAATCCGGGTGGCTTCTTCCCCGGCGAAGTGTCGCGCGACGGGCGTCACGTCGTGCTCAGCAAAGAAAATAGCAGCGCCGACAGCGATGTTTACCTCGCGACGATCGGCGACAACGCGCCGCCGCGCCACATCACCCCGCATCAGGGCAATGTCGCTTTCGGGGCGCACGGCTTCACGCCGGACGGCCGGAGCCTGATCTACGCCACCGACGAAAGCAGCGAGTTCAGCCAGGCGATCTCCTACGACATCGCCAGCGGCCGGCGGACGCCTTTGATCGCCGCCGATTGGGACGTGAGCTTCGTCGCTTACTCGCCGAGCGGCCGTTATCGCACGCACGCAATCAATGCCGACGGCCTGACCCAGCTCGCCATCCGCGACACCCAGGCCAATCGCGATGTGACCCTGCGCGGCATTCCGGAAGGCATGGTCGGCGGGGTGCGTTTCAACCGCGACGAGAGCAAGATCGCCTTCGTCGTCACCTCCGACACCTCGCCCGCCGACATCTTCGTGGCGGATCTGGCGACCGGCCAGGCGCGGCGGCTGACGACCGCGCTCAATCCGGCGATCGACGAGCGGCAATTGGTGACGGCGACGGTGGCGCGCTTCGCCTCCTATGACGGACGGCAGATCCCCGGCATCCTCTATCGCCCGCGCGAGGCGAGCGCGGCCAATCCGGTACCGGCCATCGTTTTGGTCCATGGCGGGCCGGGCGGACAGAGCACGCGCGGCTATTCGGCGATGGTCCAGCACCTCGTGAACAATGGCTATGCGGTCTATGCGATCAACAATCGCGGTTCGTCCGGCTACGGCAAGACCTTCTTCCACCTCGACGACCGGCGGCATGGCGACGCGGATCTGAAGGACGTGGTCGCCTCGCGCGACTGGCTGGCCGGGCAGGACTGGATTTCGGACCGGGTCGCGGTGATGGGCGGCTCCTATGGCGGCTACATCACCGCCGCCGCTCTGGCCTTTCACCCAACCACCTTCGATGTCGGCGTGAACATTTTCGGCGTGACCAATTGGGAGCGGACGCTGAATTCCATTCCGGCCTGGTGGGGCGCGCAGCGGGCGGCCCTGTTCGACGAGATGGGCGATCCCGCGACCGATGCCGAGCGGCACCGGGCGATCTCGCCTCTGTTCCACGCCGGACGAATCCAGCGGCCGCTGCTGGTCGTACAGGGCGCGAACGATCCGCGGGTGTTGCAGGTGGAGAGCGACGAACTGGTCGCCGCCGTCCGCCGCAACAATGTGCCGGTGGAATATGTGCTGTTCCCCGACGAGGGCCACGGCTTCCTGCGCAAGGAGAATCGGGTGACCGCTTCGGAAGCCTATCTGACCTTCCTGAACCAGCACCTGCGTCGCTGAGAGACCACCGCCGCCCCTTGCGCCGACGCGCTTGTTCGGCTTGAGGGGCGGCCATGGCCAAAAAACGGCGGAGCCCCGCGACAAAATTCCTCTGGTTCGTCGCGATCGTCACCATGCTCTTCATCGCCGGCGCGATCCTCTACCGAACCTTTCAGGCACAGCTCCTGAAATGGGTGCTCGTGCCCAGCGCCGAGTTCACCGAAGTGCCGATGCCCACCGGGCGCACCTATGCCGACGCGAATATGTGGATCTCGCGCCCCGGCACGGCGAACGACCCGTCCAAATGGCGGCCGCGCGACATGGCGGAGCCGCCCGCGGCGCGCGCCTCGGTCTTCTTCATCCACCCGACCTCCTTCCTGGAAAAGAGCGCCTGGAACGGCCCGATCGACCATGAGGAATCGGCCTGGCGGGCCGGCGTGTTCGTGCAGAGCCAGGCCAGCGCCTTCAATGGCGTCGGCGAGGTCTGGGCGCCGCGCTACCGGCAGGCGACCTTCGGCGCGTTTCTGACCGACGACCCCAATGCCACCCGGGCTCTGGATTTCGCCTATCAGGACGTGCTGGCAGCATTCGAGCAATTCCTGCGCGAGGCGCCCGCCGACCGGCCGATCATCCTCGCCGGACACAGCCAGGGCAGCTATCACCTGACCCGCCTGCTGCACGAGCGGATCAAGGGCCGCCCCGAGCAGGCCCGGATCGCCGCCGCCTATGTGATCGGCTGGCCACTCTCGACCACCACCGATCTGCCCGAACTCCCCCTCCCCGCCTGCACCAGCGCCGGCCAGGCCGGCTGCATCATGTCTTGGATGAGCTTCGCCGAGCCCGCCGATCCGGCGATGATCGTCGAGACGTGGGACGGCACCACCGGCCTGAACGGCCAGCCGCGGCGCGGCACGCCGATGCTGTGCACCAATCCGCTGACCGGCAACCAGGGCGATGCGGCGGAAGCCTCGGCCAATCGCGGGACATTGATCCCGAACGACGATCTGACCGACGGCACCTTCGTCGCGGGTGCCGTCCCGGCCCGCTGCGGCGAGCGCGGCTTCCTGCTGATCGGCGAGAACCCGCCGGAGATGGGCAGCTATGTGCTGCCGGGCAACAATTACCACGTCTATGACTACACCCTGTTCTGGACGAACCTGCGCGCCGACGTGGAAGCGCGACTAAACACGTTCCTGGCCCGGTGATCACCACCTCCGCCACCAACTTTCGCGAGGCGCTTCCGGGTGGCGGACGGCTGATCGGGCTGGATGTCGGCACCAAGACGATCGGCGTGGCGCTGTGCGACGCCGCCTGGACGATCGCGACGCCAGCGGAATTGCTGAAGCGGGCGAAGTTCTCGGTCGATCTGGCCCGCATCCGCACGATCGTGGAGGCGCAGGAGGCGCGCGGTATCGTCATGGGCCTGCCGCTGAACATGGACGGCAGCGACAGCCCGCGCACCCAGTCCACCCGCGCCTTCGCCCGCAATGCCGGCGTGCTGGAACTGCCGATCCTGCTCTGGGACGAGCGCTGGTCGACGCAGGCGGTGACACGCACCCTGCTCGACGCCGATGCCAGTCGCGCGCGCCGGGCCGAACTGGTCGACAAGATGGCGGCCGCTTACATCCTGCAGGGCGCGATCGACGCCCTGGTCGGGGTCGGCTGATGGCCCTCCTGCTCTCCGTCGATGTCGAGGCGAGCGGCCCCGCGCCTTTGCACGGCGACATGATCAGCTTCGCGGCGGTGGTGATCGAGGAAGGGCTCGGCCGCTCTTACTCATCCGGCAACATGCGGCCCGAATGCGAGCATTACTGGCCCGAAGCTTATGCCGCGATCGGCATGACGCGGGAGGAGCATCTGGCCGCGCCGCGCTCGATCCGCGAGGGCGTGCTCGCCTTCACCGACTGGCTCGATAGCCTGCGCGACAGCAAATATACGATGGTCAGCGACAATCCCGGCTTCGACTTCCAGTGGATGAATTTCGAGCTGCTGAACCATACCGGCCAGCAGCTTTTGGGTTTCTCCGCGCGGCGGATCGGCGATGTCTGGTCGGGCCTGCGAAAGCGGCCGATGGAGACGGTGTCGTGGCGGCGCTACCGGATGACGCCGCACGACCCCGACCCGCTCAATGACGCAATGGGCAATGCCGAGGCCTGGCTGGAGATGTGGCGCCAGCACGGCTGACGCCAGGCCGGAGCGCTACTCCATCGGTTCGCAGCGCTCGAGGTCGCTCGTTTCCGGCGGAGTCTGGAATTCGAGCGTATAATAGCTGTTCGGTTCGACCCGGCTGCCCGAGTTGGTGCTGAAATCGACCAGAACGGACGCGCCATTGTGGCTCAGGCGGACGATTTCCATCTGGAAGCCGATGCAGCCCTGCGACTGCCATTGCCCGCCGCGCGCTTCGAAGGCGCGCTTGATCGCGGCGCGGTCGTCGACCTCTCCTTCGGGCGAATTGAAGGAGATGGCGTGGATCCGGCTCTGGCTGCCGTTGATCACGATCTCGTAGCTGAGGCGCTCCAGCGTGATCGCGCCGACGATCACGTCGGTCGAGCCGGTCACCGACTGGGCGGTGGGAAAGGTCTGGCCGTTGATCGTCGCCGTCTGGGCGGTGTCGGACGTCCTGCGCTGCCAGCGCGCGCCCGGGAAAGCGGCCTGCGCCGCGGCCCAGTCGCGCGAGCTGCCGGCCGCGAGGCTGTTGAGCAGGAGCTGGGCGATCCGCTCCGGGCGGCTGCCGGTGAGCGCGGCCGGCTGCGCCGCTTCGGCGGTCGCATTCACCGTCGCGGCATTGCTCGCCACCGCGACAGTGGCGGCGGGCTGATCGGCGGCTGCCGCATTGGTCGTGGCCGCTCCCGGCGCGCAGGCGGTGATCGCAATCGTCGAACCAATCAGAAAACGCATATTGTCCCCCTCCAAGCGACAGGCGAACTGCTTCCGCCCCGCTTCGCAGCAGGCTTGGCAGCGCGAACCTTAACCCAGGGCAACGATCCCAGGGTGACGCTCAGCTGAGCCAGATCAGGAGTAGGAGAAGGCCGCCGCCAAGGAACAAGGCGACGAAGCAGGTCGCCAGAATGCGGACCACCGGTCCGTTCTTCTTGTCCGCGGCCGCGCACACCCCGTCCAGAAGTGCGAAGAGACCGTCCAGCATCGCATTCCCTCCCTACCTCACTCCCGATGGCGCGAGATGGCGGGAAAACGGCTCACGGTGCGCGCACGATGCGGTGCCGGTGATTGCTGGGAAGACCTAAAGCGTGGTGGGCGCGACAGGGATTGAACCTGTGACCCCACCCGTGTGAAGGGTGTGCTCTACCGCTGAGCTACGCGCCCACGCTTGTCGGAAGCGGCCAGATGGCGGGCTAAGCCTTTGCGGTCAAGAGCCCACCAGCGTCATTCCAGCGAAAGCTGGAATCTCGGTGCCTTCATC
>JAFAEG010000046.1 GCA_023424095.1 Pseudomonadota bacterium
GGCTGTTCGCCAATTAAAGTGGTACGTGAGCTGGGTTCAGAACGTCGCGAGACAGTTTGGTCCCTATCTGCCGTGGGCGTCGAAATTTGAGAGGAGTTGACCCTAGTACGAGAGGACCGGGTTGAACGTACCTCTGGTGGACCTGTCATCGTGCCAACGGTGCAGCAGGGTAGCTATGTACGGACGGGATAACCGCTGAAAGCATCTAAGCGGGAAGCCTCCCTCAAGATAAGATTTCTTAGGACGGTCGGAGACCACGACCTTGATAGGCCGGATGTGGAAGTGCGGTAACGCATGGAGCTAACCGGTCCTAATTGTCCTATTCGCGCTTGAGAGTCACACTGTCACCGACAGCATTGCATAGCTTTGCTTTGGGTGAGCGTGGCTCAGCCAGATGAACATTGTGCACGATTTCTAGAACAAACCCGTACGCGGCGCCGGCTTCATAGCTTGGTGGCTATAGCGTCTGTGACCCACCCGATCCCATCTCGAACTCGGCCGTGAAACCAGACAGCGCCGATGGTACTATCGCTTAAGCGATGGAAGAGTAGGTCGTCGCCAGGCTTTGTAGCCGGCGCCGCGCACGGGAAACCCATTCACAACGTTATGACAAGCCGCTGCCGGGAATCCCGAGCGGCGGCTTTGTCGTCTCGGGGCTCAAGCAGCCTCGAGAAGGTGGCGCGGGGTGGAGCAGCCCGGTAGCTCGTCAGGCTCATAACCTGAAGGTCGTAGGTTCAAATCCTACCCCCGCAACCACTCAAAAGACCGCTAGCCCAATGGGTTAGCGGTTTTTTTGTGTCTGCGGCCGATGGCGAACTTTGAGCTCTGTAAGCACTTTGGAAGCATGCAGGCGCGTAGGCACGCGTGTTCCGCGACTGACGGACATAAGGATCTGCGTCTCCGCTCCGGCGACATTGGGCTTGTTGGATTTCGGCTTGTCCAGTCTACTTGAGCGACCAGAGTTTGCCGAACGAGGGTGACTGGTTGATCGTCGCGTTGCGGGGCCCAATTGGATGAGGACCAATGTCTCCTTCACTGCCGCGTTAACGCTCTTGGTGCTCGCCTGTAGGCGGGAGACTGGGTTCTCTGAGGGCCAGCAGGACGGTGCTGGCACAAACGGGGCCCCTAACCATTTCAGATGCTGCAGCCCAAACCCGCGAGCGGTGGGAGCTCCAATCCAGCGACGAAGCAGCGGTCCTGGCGCTCTTGTCAGCGTCCGACCAGCCCGCCATCCGCCTCTACTGCCCGGCGCGCGCCAGACGCTTGATCGTCAACGTGCCAGACTTTGAGCCAGTCGGCCCTGAAGAGCGACTGTCGATCGGAAGCGGGAGCCATTCGACCGTGCTGGTGGCTGAATCTCGTGGTGATGCTGAACGCAGCGGCGTCACAGGTTCTGGCGAAGTGCCTGCTAACCTAGATGTGCTGATTATGGGTCCGGCTACTACCATTTACGGCTCACAGGCCAGCGTCTCGCATTGCGCGCCGCCAGCCGCTCTCGCCCGTTCGTTCGGTGCGGGTGCAGAGGTGGCGATGCGGCCCCTGCAGCTGGGCGCGTTCCGCCAGCCCTCGATCTCCGAGCTCGGTCCTTGCTTGATGCAGAGTGGTAAGGAGCTCCGAGTGGCGCCGATCCGAGCGTTGGCACTGAACCTTGCTGGAATGCGCGGATTGAAGGGCGGTTTGTCACCTATTCACCCCGAGGACCAAACTGGGCCCCGTATTTGGACACGCTCTACCGCGGGCGAGGGCGACGAGAAGCCCCTCCCATCTGGCAGGCGCCGGCAAGGGGCAGACTTAGCCGGCTGCACCTTCCTTCGGAGCCGCGGCTTTGCCTCCACGCTTCGCAGCGGGCTCGCCCTACTTCCGTCCTAAGCCAAACGACACGGCCAGGGCCCGACGCGTTTCCGCGTAGTTCGGGGCAACCATCGGATAGTCCTTCTTCAGGCCGAACTCCGCACGGTAATCGGCGGGCTCCATATCGTGCGATGTGCGGATGTGCCGCTTTAGCAACTTCTGCTTCGATCCGCAGACCAGGCACGTGATCGCGTCCGGCTTGATCGCGGCGCGGGCCGAGACGACGGGCTCACGTTTTGCGGGTACGGAGTCAGCCGAAGATCCCGCGCCGAGACCGTTGAGCGCTTTGTGAACGTTCTGGATGAGGGTCGGCAGGTCGGATGCCGGGACGCTATTGTTCGAGACATGCGCCGAAACGATGTCGGCAGTCAGCGCGAGGAGATTTTCGTCGGGCATGTTCGATCCTTGGATGAGAATGATGCCTGAAGGCAAGAAGCGTGTCGAAGTCAATCAGTGAGGCTCACGTCACGGACCAGCATATGTCGGCGGTTCAGATCGGGACGGCAACGGTGCCCATCCGCAAATGGGAGAGGCGTGCAACCGCGTAAGGTTCGCCGCGCATGCCCATCGAAGGGAGTCTCCAAATGACGCATCAGCTTAAGGTCACGCAGGCTGCCCAAGCACTGTATTCGCTTGAGCAGCTCCCCTGCGAGAGCAGCGCCGCGGCTAGGGACACGTCGTCCAAGCGAAACGGGCGAAGCGAGCCAGTGCCTAAAGTCGACGAAGGCAAAGATAGGAATAGGCGCATTGGTTGGAGTGGCTGCGGCCGCTACGGTCGCTACCTTGTTCTCTTCTAACCGGAGGTTTGACCCAGGCCAGTAGCAGGCGGCCGGAGAGCGGCAGCAAGTCACGCCCACTAAGTCTAAATGGGCGGCTGGCGAGCTCGTGGGCTATCCCCCATCACCGATCAGCACGAATGGCGCCCAATAGAACGGATGCGCCCAGCTTACGCCCGCGTCGGCCCGCGGATCGTTGCGGATCTCCTGCATCGCCCGCTGGAACGCTTCGGCGCGGGCCATACCGCCGCGCTCCAGCTCCAACGTGCGTACTGTCATGATTGGTGCAACCGCGTCGCTGACTGGCCAGTGGGAGGCAAGCAGCCCGCGCGCACCCGCGTAGAAGAAGGCTCGTGCGAGGCTGCCCAGCCCGTCTGCCGCGCCCGTATCGCCGGTCGCGGTGTTGCAGGCAGACAGGATCACCCAGTCAGCATTGAGCCGCAACGTGGCGACCTCTGACGCGGCCAGATAGCCGTCATCCGCGGCGCTTGGAATGTCCGGCGGCGTCAGCACCAAACCCGGCTCGCTCATGCCGGCCTCACCCGCCACCAGGCCATGCGTAGCGAAGGCAAGAATGCGGGCGCCGCGCAGATCCGCCGTGCGTAGGAGCGTCTCGGTCGCGCGCTCGGCGAGAAACACGGTTTCCGGCGATGCCCCGAGCGATCGTCGCATCCGCTCCAGCTCTACCGCCGTGCCCGGCAGCCGCGCCAGATTTCGCAACGCCTCCACATCGGTGTCAGCAGAGCGGTTCGGGCCCCGTCCGCGTGCTCGCGTCTGTCCGAAAAGGATCGGATCCCCGAAGCCGATGAAGCCGTCCCGCCGGCGGCGCGGCGGCGGCGCCTGACGCAGTGCCGCGAGCGATTGCAGCGCCGGCATATGGACCAGGGCATAAGCGTCAGCGAACCAGGGCGTTGCCCGCAGCGCAGCGGGATCGTCGTCTGCCCCTTGCGGCGGCGCGGTCACAAGCAGCGAGAATGGCAGTCCGGCCAAGGAACCGCCGGAGACGACAAAGACCCGCCTCTTGCCGCGCAGCACAGGCGCCACCGGCGCGACGAGCTCGCGATACAGATTGTGCGCGGTGGTTCGGTTGAAGCTGCGCTCCGAGCGGCCTTGCTCCTGAGTCGCGAGTTCGGCGATCCGCTCAGCCGGAGCATTCACTTGCGCGCCGACGTTCCAACGCAGGCGCTGCACCGCGCGCTCGATAACCTGCTCGCCCTCCTCGAAGCGATGCCAGCCAATTCCGTCGCGGCTCAGCACCATCGTGTGCGTCGCGAACATGCCTGGCACGACCATCAGCAAGGCTTCGTCGGGTCGCAGCAACGCCCGCGCCTGCGCGATGGTCAGTGGGTCGGGCCGGACTAGGGCGAAATAATCGGGAAACTCGCGCCGCAGCCGCGTGTCCAGCGCGGTCATCCGCGTCTCGACCATCTCCCGCTCGGCGTTGAGCGCGCTCCGCGCCCCATCCGATTCCGGCCCGTTCAGTCCTTCGAAGCTCTGCCCGTAGCGCTCTGCATTGGCCGACCACTGCGCATTCAGCGCCTCGCGTTCGCGCACCAGCGCACCCAGCCCGCGCCCGACCTGGACCGCTTCTTGCCGCGCCGCCATCCGCGCGATCGCCTGGCTCGCATCGCCCGCCACCCCGTCCTGCAGCGCCGCGAATGCCTCTTCTTGTAGCGCCGCGAACTCGGCGGGATTGGCCTGCGCCTGCGCCCACGCCGCCTCCGCCAGATAGTGGAACCAGTCCGCCTGTGTCGTCTGAACCCGGCGCTGGACCCGGTCGGCGCGTGGCCCATCTTCGCCGCCGCGCCGCGCGCGGGCATGCGCGACCAAGGCGCGCGCCGGTGCCAACGCCTCTCTCGCACGCGCTGGCTGAAACAGCCGCGCCATCGCCAGATTATCGGTCAATTGGATCGTCCGCTCGTTCGCGGCGCCTAGCAGCCGCGCATATTGCTCCACCAAGGCGGCAACCGCGACTTCCGATTCTGCGAATCGTCCCTGACCAATCTGCATCGCCGCCAGGCCGTGCGTAGAAGCATATCGTTCCGGATCGTCCACCGACATGGTCCGCGCTCGCTGCGTATCAGTGCGGCGAAACAACGCTTCCGCCTCGGCATATCGGGCGTTGAAAGAATAGGCCAAGGCAAGATTATCCGCCGCGCCCAGCGTCAGCCGGTGCTGCGGCCCCAATCTCGCTTCGCTGGCCCCCAACACCCGTTCAAGCAACGGCGCCGCCTCGCGATGTCGTTCGCTCAGATTGTAGACACTGGCGAGGTTGTTGACTGCGAGCAGGGTGGTCGGATGGTTTGCGCCGAACGCCGCCTCGCTCGCGCTAAGCGACCGAACCAGGATCGGTTCGGCCTCCCCATGCCTCCCTTGCGCGAAATAAAGCAGGCCGAGCCCATTCAATGCATTGACCAACGTCGCCGGGTCGTCCTGCTGTCGATCGGCTCGTTCCAGCGCGTTCAACGCTAGCGCCTCCGCCTCGTCGAACCGCCCCGCCCCGGTCAGCAGGTCGATCAAATTGATCTCGGTCAGCAACACTTGCCTGTCGTCCGGCCCGGCCAGCCGCCGCCGCACCTCAATGACCCGCCGCAGCAGGAGTTCCGCCTCGCCCGGCCGTCCCGTCCCGCGCAATAGTACCGCCAGATTGCCCTGCGCCAGCAGGGTGCGCGCATCCTCCGCGCCCAGCAGCCGCTCGCGGCTCGTCGCCACCCGCCGCAACACCTGCTCCGCCTCTTCGGTGCGGCCCAGCCCCTGCAGCGCATTGCCGAGCACGCTGAGCGACGCCAGCACATCTTGGTCGTCCGGCCCGCGTAGCCGTTCCAGCCCGGCCGTCGCCGCTTCCAGCAAGTGCACCGCCTCGCGCGCCTGCCCCTGATAGAGCAGGACCGCCCCCAGATTGCTGCGCGCGATCAGGGCGTCGGGATGGTCAGGCCCCGCGCCGCGCTCGACGATCGCTAAATTCTCACGAAACAGCGCCTCCGCCGCGTCGTAGCGCCCTTCCCGGATCAGCGCCTGTGCGGCCGCATCGCGCTGGTCGACGTCGACCAGGTCGAACGGAGGAGGGGCGGGCTGGGCCGCGACCGGGGCCATCGGCATGGCGAGTGCGAGCCCTAACCATATCCGCCTGCGGACACTTGCCACACGCTCACTCCATACCACCGCTACGACTGATGCCACGCCCCGTCGTCAATTCCCACCCTTTGCACTAAGCAATGTCCCAGGCTTCCGCTGGCGTATCAGTCTGTCAGCGCGCGATCCGCTTGGCGGGGCGATAGTGCCAGACCTAGGCCGCCACATGCGGCCAACAAACCACACATCCCAGTTCGCAGCCGCAGTTACCTCGCTGCACGACGTGTGCCGGCTAATTAATCGTTCTGCAGCTCTATCCAGACTGGCGCATGGTCGCTGGTCTTTTTCCAGCCCCTGACGTGCCGGTCCACTTGAGCATCCAACAGGCGAGGGGCGAGTGACGGGCTCAGCAGTAGATGATCGATGCGGAGCCCCGCATTTCGCGCGAACGCATTCCGAAAATAGTCCCAGAAGGTGTAGACCGTCTCAACGGGGTGGACGGTTCGTAGTGCGTCTGTCCACCCTTGGTCCAGCAGGCGAGCATAGGCGCTGCGGACTTCAGGCGCGAACAGCGCATCGTCCAGCCACCGCTCCGGCTTATAGACGTCCTGCTCGGTCGGCATGACGTTGAAATCGCCCGCAAGCATCACCGGTAACCCGGATGCCAGTAGCTCACCCGCGTGGCTGATCAGTCGCTCGAACCATTGCAGCTTGTACTCGAATTTGGGCCCTGGACGCGGGTTTCCGTTGGGAAGGTACAGACCGCCGATTAGGATGCCCTTTACTGCCGCTTCGATGTAGCGGCTCTGGCTGTCTTTGTCCGCGCCAGGCAGATCACGGCGCGTTTCATGGATCTCGCCGCAGCGGCTGAGAATTGCGACACCGTTCCAGCTTTTCTGACCATGCCAGATCGAATGGTAGCCAAGGTCCTTGAACGCGGCTTTGGGGAACTTCTCGTCAGGGGCTTTCAACTCCTGCAAGCACACAATGTCAGGCGCCGCTTCGCTCAGCCACCGCAGGATAACCGGCAGGCGCCCGTTGACCCCGTTTACATTGTAGGTCGCGACTTTCATGTGCTGGTGACCTTGTTGTCGTTCGAGAGAACTCGTCATTCCGCATTGCCGTTCCGGCTGAGGATCTTGGCGCGCACCCCAGGCCATTCATCGCCATCGCCCTCGTCCGAAGAGACGCCTGGCTTTATGTCGAGCGCGGCGATCCGTATTGTTTCGCTCACCTCCACATCGTGTGCGGCGAACGCCTTCTTAAGAACGGCGATCATTGCATCGGTGGAAGACGGCTCCGCAGGATCGTCCTTCAGCGTGCAGTTCAATGCCAGTGCCTTGAGCGACATGTCCGTTCCTCATTCTTTGCGTGATGCGAGAACAAGCGGCGCGCAGGACAGTTCTCATCGCAGAGGAGAAATTTGACATGAGCGGCACCGACGAAATGATCCATGAGGACGGCCTTCCAGGTCATGAATCCGCGCTGGAGCCAAAACCTGACTGGCAGCCGCGCTACCCGGGTTCGCGGCGGCTCGAGGGCAAAGTGGCGATTATCACCGGCGCCGACAGCGGCATCGGTCGCGCCGTGGCTGCGCTCTACGCGCGAGAAGGTGCCGACATCGCCATCGTTTATCTGCTTGAAGACGACGACGCGGCCGAGACCAAGCGCATCGTCGAGAACGAAGGCCGTCGCGCAATCACGGTGCGGGCGGAGATAGGCTCCAAAGCAACGTGCGAGTCGATCGCAAAGCAGACGCTCGCAGCTTTCGGTCGCATTGATATCCTCGTCAACAATGCTGGGGAGCAACACCCCGACAAGGAGATCACCGACATTAGTGAGGACCAGCTTCGACGCACGTTCCAGACCAACATCTTTGGCATGTTCTTCCTAGTGCAAGCGGTGCGCCCGCACCTCAACGAAGGGGCGGCGATCATCAATTGCACCAGCGTGACGCAGTATAAGGGCAGCAAGGAACTGCTCGACTACAGCGCCACCAAGGGTGCTATCACCGCCTTCACGCGCTCGCTTTCAGAAAACCTAGTTGGCGAAGGCATCCGAGTGAACGCGGTCGCACCCGGCCCTATCTGGACGCCGCTCAATCCTTGTGGCGGGGCGAGCAAAGAAAAGCTGGAGCATTTTGGGGAAAGCACGCCCATGGGTCGTCCGGGTCAGCCAAACGAGGTGGCGCCGGCCTTCCTGTTTCTAGCCTGCGATGATGCCAGCTACATGTCTGGCCAGGTCCTGCACCCCAATGGCGGGATCATCGTGAATGGATGACAAGGCGGGAGGGGCGTCAACGCGAGGTTGCGCTGTCTCTGTCAGAATGGACCACATCTGAGGGCCGGTTGCGGGTGAGTGCGCTCACCGGCGCGATCGCCCGCAATGGGCGCAAAGCCGACGTCTCCGTCGAAAGGCAGGGATGCGTTCTATGCTGCCCGATCGGCGAAGCGTCTCCGAATGTCCGCTATCGACCCTTTGCGGACATTCGTCCTCGGCGTCGGCTGCGACTGTTGCGGAGATCGTCAGTGCGGCTGTACGCTAAAAGCGATTGGAGCAAGGAATTGCCGATGCCCTTAAGCGCCCTTTTAATTCCCTTGGTCTCGGGCCTGTCGGCAGGTGCGCTTGATCAGGGCATATTCGTGACAGGGGCGACCTATTGGGCTCACTGTTCGGCGCGGCTCGCGGTCGAAGGATCGAGGGCGGGCAACCGGTCGGATGCAGCGACGCTCGAGACATTGAGCGAGCAAGCCCTTCAGCGCGCGAGGGCCGCAAAGAATCGGGGTGAGTCGGATGAGCTACTGCTCCGCTACGCGTCGAACATGAGAGCCTCGATCGAAGAGAGGCGCGATGACCCGTCTTACGCTCCGGGTCTCGAAAGAGCCGCCCTGCAGTGCCGGGCACGGATCGAGGAAGCGGCGGAATAGCGGGCACATTAACGTCAATCCGCTTACGACCCCTTCTTCGGCTTTCCACCATAGCGGCCGTTCGCGAGTCCCCCGCGCCTTCCCGAAATCAGACGTTCGCGCTCACGTCGGCGGATGTCAGCTTTGACCCTCAGCAGACATGGCAGTTCGTGGAGTGGCCAAGGCTCTCGATGCCCGCAATAGGTCAAGACGGCCGTTGGGACACAGGTGGGATCGGGTTGAAAGCGAGCCTTCGTCAAGCGCTGGCGTGGCGCCAGCAACGCTGATACGGATGTGGCTCGCCTGCAACCCATTGAGGAGCAATGATGTTTGCGCACTTGCCGTTAATAGCGATCGCTGCCGTCATCACCGCTCAGGCGCCTGCCCCACCTGCCCGCCTTTGCGGTGGTGCGGATTTATCGCGCGGCAAACTGTCGATGACAGTTCGCATTTTGAATGCTCCTGCCGACCTTCACTCACCGTGGGTCCACGTGCGATCGCGGAATGATGACGGGTCTTATTCGCTGACGGTCGACTATCGACCCACGGAGCAAGGGTTAGGCAAGCCAAATATGGTCCATGTCGATGCCCTCATGAGCTTTGCTGGCGATGCTGAAGCCAGGCCAATTCGGTTTGAATACCGCGAGCCCGGGGAGGCTTGGCTTAACCCTGTTTCTTGGATGACCCCGCAGCGTCATTCCCCCGACGAGGAAGCGCGGTTCCGCGCCATCTTCAGAATGGGCCAAGGCGAGCCTCTCCCGCATGGGACGGACGTGTTGGACGAGATGGCGAGGGGGGTTCGCTATGAGTTTAGAAACCTAGATGAGGCCGGCAACGTCGTCAGTACCGGCACGGCCGACTATCCTCCCCAACAGGTGATTGAGGGCATGTACTCCACAGCCAGGGCGCAGGCTGTGGCTCGCTTGCGGCCTTGCCCGACGGGGCAACCGCCGGCGATCGTGCCGGCGGCCCGGCCAACGCCAAATCCGTAAGACTCGCCCACCGGCGAAACGCAGCGCCGTTTGGGAGGAGCTTCGAGTTCAATGTCCGCAATGGGTCGGAAGCGGACACTCGGACAGCGATCCGGTTGAGCGTCCCGTTTCGCCGACATAGCGGCCAACAGCGGTCGGTCTGCTTACGGCCGAATCCGGCCGGTCGGCTCTGCGCCCGTTGCGTCCGCTCCGGGCCGTATTTGTCGAGCCGATAACCGGACGTTCGTTCAGCCAGCGCGGCTATGTCCGTTTTCGACCCATTGCGGACATGCGCGCATCGTGAGACCCAACCCCGATGCTAGTGATCGCCTTAGCCCTGTTTGCGGCGCAACAAGTTGCTCCGCCTTCTGCTGACTACGTTCCCGATACCGGGTGGCGCGATAACGAGTGGGGCCAAACCTTCTACGAAAGGTGGTTTGGAAATCAGCTACGCGCAATGCGCGAACCTGCACTTGCCAGCGTTACTGACCTCGGGGGTTTCCGCGACCGATTCCGATTGTTGGTTCTCCCTACTTTCGAACCGGCCTACGCTTATCGTGTAGATGTGCGGGAGGATGGCGCGGCCTCACTTCGATGGGTGCGATTGAATGGTCGCGGTGGCTATGCTCCGGGAGCATTGGCGCGGCAGGGGACTCGCCAGCTTCGACGTGATGAGGTGAGCCAGTTTGGGCTTGCCCTTCGATCCGCTGAAATGGGCTCTCTCCAACGCCAAGAGCATGAGGGTATATCGGACAACCCCGATGGCTCTCAGAGCCTCACGATGTGTCTCGATGGCACAACCTACGTTTTCGAGCACCTTAGCTCGCAGGGCAGACTCTTTATCGTTCGAAGCTGCGGAATAGATGAGGAGCCACTAGATCGATTAGCGGAAGTGGTGTTCCGCCTTGGGTCCCGGCGGACCATGAACTAGGGTAATTAAACGTCCGCTTTCCACCCTCAGCGGACTTCGCTGATACAACTTGTGGCCTCGGCAAAACGAATGCCGCGGTGACAGCATAGTCGCCCACCCCCTCCTCGCGCCGGCTTCAGCTTGATCGTAGTTGAATGACACGTTACGGTTCGAGCGACCGTGCGTCCACAAGGGGCGGAGGGGATGCCTGACTATCGACTTTACCACCTGCAGGGTGGGCACGTGTTCAGGTTTGACCTGATCGCTGCAGGCGACGACCAAGAAGCAGTTGCCAACTCGAAAGAGCGGGTCGGTCCAGGCGGAGCCGAGCTTTGGCGCGGACCTCGCAAGGTCAGTGAGTTCCCTCCACCCCAAGCGAGGAGCGGCCGCGGCCAAAACGCTTCGCGTTCGATCGAAGGACGTCGGCCGGACGCAGAGGGCAAACACTGCCCAATTAAGCCACCCCACTGATTTGTACTATGTGCGTCATGTCGTGCGTTATCGCTACAGGCGCCGGTCGCCGATAGGCAGGCGTCGTGCTCCCGCTTGAACCGGAAGGAAGCGTAGTGGCCACGTCCATTTGCCAGCCCCTGTCACGATTCATTGAACGATTGCTCCGCCGGTCGGAACTTACCCGGAAGGAGCGCAACGCCATCCTCGATCTCAAGGGGCGGACATTACAATTCCAAGCGAACAGGACGATCGTGGCGCAGGGTCGCGAGGTCGATCATGTCTGCCTGATCGCAAACGGTCTCGCGGCGCGCTATGACCAGGTGAGATGCGGGCTGCGGCAGTCCGTGGCGCTGTATCTTCCCGGCGAGATGTGCGATCTGCATTCGGCGCCGTCGCCGGTCACCGGCTGGGGAATCCAAGCGTTAACTACCACGACCATTTTTCACATTGCGCACGCGGACCTTCGGGATCTGGCCTCTGCTTACCCGGCCATTGCGACGGCCTTCTGGCGTGACACGGTCGCGGACGCGTCCGTGCTGGCCAAGTGGCTGGTTAATCTGGGTCGAAAGGATTCACGATCCCGGGCGGCGCATCTGTTGTGTGAATTAGGCATTCGGATGGAAGCGGCGGGGATCGGGACTCGCACGTCCTTTCCGCTTCAGCTCACGCAAGACCACCTGGCTGACTTTCTCGGCCTAACTCCCGTTCATACAAACCGGGTGCTGCGAGGACTTCGCGAGGAAGGGCTGGCAGAGATGAAGCACCGGCATGTCCGTATCCTCGACTGAAACGGGCTTGCCCGCGCTGGCGAATTCGATCCCGGCTATCTCTTGATCCGTAATCCCGGGGAAAGGCAAGCGGCCTGACCTTAGTCGGGAAGGCCCACCGCCTGGCCAAAAGTTACCGATCCGATCGGGCTGCCGGACGAGTCGGCGATTTCGATACGCTCGTCCAACGGCAACCGACCCTCCAGAACGGCCGCGGCAAGCAATTCACGCGCAATGAGAATGGCGCGCTCATGGGCCGCTGCATCGCCGGGGAGAGGGACGGCCTCCTCGTCTATGGTCTCTATGTCTCCGCCTCTAAGCTGGAAAAGATACCACTGCATGGCGCTGGGGTTAGGTTCTCTCCGGTGCGGCGGGCCACAAGCTAGGTTAAGCAATTGGCCGCATTTTCTGACGTTTCGGTCGATGCTTTTTGCGCCCGTTAAAGCGGTAGAAACGTATGCCAATCATTTTTGAGGTTCGAACGGAGCATGGTTATGAACCGCAGGGTAACCAAAGCCGTCGCTCGCGCACAGCGAGAGGCCGAGGCCATCGAAGAGGGGACCAAGGACAAGGGTCCTGCCCCACGGGACGAGCTGCTCACCCCAACGCCCCGCGCGCTTGAACGCATGTGGAAGCGCATTCTGAGCGATTAGCCAGAGGCCGGGCGTTGGCCGCTCAAACACTAGCCGAGGGCTTTCTCAGGGTCTCCAAAGGGCAGGAGTCGGGCGTCAGGAGTTGTGAGACGCGGTCGCTGTCGATAGCGAATTCTGCTCCCTCAGCTGCGGCGTTGGGAAGGCGAAGAGCGTCTACCTCGCCGGCGCCGACGTACTGCACCAAATGCATCCCTTCATTCCGTTGGACGGACAACATCCCTCGGGGTCAACGACACTTGGAACTGCCGCGCTTCGACGCATCGCTCGCCCGCCGCCGCCTCGACGAATTCAGACTGCGTAAAGTGATCGACCAGCGAGGCCCCTCGATCGGGGCAATACTGTGCTCCCAATGAGTCCGTACATCGCCGCTCAAATGGTAAATTGAACGAGGCGCTAAATGAATGGTGGCGCGATCAAAGCCATCGAGCCTGCGCCGCCGCAAACGCATCGTCGCTGGATGGCCAAGCGAGATGCCGATGACATGGCCGAACTCTGGTCGGTCCCTATGCCAGCCGATACCGGCACCTGCATCGTAACGGGTGAGCAGAGCCTGCTCGATTACATCGGGTGCGAGCTGCGCGAACGCCGCCGCACGGTCGAGAATCGGGGATAGCCAGTCGGGGAAGACGGAGGCAGGGCCCAGCCTGCCGGTGGTGAAATCGTAGCCCCATCCGAAGGTGGCTGTCAGGCGCTTGGCTACCCACCCCTGAAACTGGAATGGTTCGAGCTCCTCGGCATTAATGCTTGCGATCAGGTCTGCTTCTTCATCCGCACTCAGGAAGTCGCAAGCCAGCTCAAGCCCCGGAATATTGGAAGCGCTGGCCGACATGAGAGGCTGTCCTGGCCCAAAGAGGTCGGTCTGATGAGGCACCCACATCAGCGAAGTTGGCTATCTTTGCTTCCGCGGCGGTTAATCGCGCCCGAAGCAACATAGCTACGATCGCGCTCGCTCTGGCAGGTCACACAGGTGCGGGCGCCAGGCAGCGCCAGACGACGCTTCTCCGGAATATACTCCCCGCAAAATTCGCACTCGGCGAGCCCCTGTCCGCTTGGCATGCGAAGGCGGGCGGCCGCGAGGGCGTCCTTAATGCTATCTTCGATCTGATCCTGAACTGCGCCCTCAGGCGCCCAACCGTTGGCCATTTTGCACCTTGGCGAGCTAAATAGCTAAGAAAGATAGGGATTGTTCCCGGGCATTCCATCCGCGGGCGTGAATCTGCCTGCTAGGCCGTTGATCGCATTAAGCGGGCGTCCGGATGGCCCAAGGACTAGGGTGTTCGCTGATAAACCATCGCGAAGCAGAGGCTGCCCATCCCCACATCAGACTGCTCGCACGTAAGGTCGCTGCGGCAAGCAGCAGGAACGCCGCGAAGCGCATGTACGGACATTGAGCCGCAGCTAAGCGCTAGCGCAGCAACCCGGCGCTTCGAAGCGCGTCTTCGATTGTCTGCTGGACGCTGCCGCCCGACGGCGCGCTTCCCTCGTAACGAGCTGGCTCGGGAGCTCGTTCGACCTTAGCGGGCTCTGACACTGGATCAGCGGCAACAGTGATCTGTCCGCCCGATGGGGTAACTTCTGGGCCAATCCCGAAGAAAGCGGCAATTCGGTCTGTCGAACTTAAGCCCACGTCCAGCATATGCGCTCGGGCCTGACCGGACTGACCTTCCCCAGTTCCCGGCATGAGGGGAGTGCCATGGGCCATATCCTGCACATCGAAGTGCTCGATCAACTCCTCGCCCTCACGATCCAGCCACACCCGGCGGCGATGGCCATCGATCATCTCGACCCTGTCAGGCGCCGTCCCAAGCCCATGCAGCCCGGTCCACTGTTTCACCAGCGCCTCGGCATTGCTCGGTGCGACGATGCGGTCGGCGCTACCATGCCAGATCGAAAGGCGGGGCCATGGACCAGAATGGCCTGATCCGGCCCGAACTCGCGCGGCCAGAGCCTGCGCATCGCCCTGGCCCCGCCCGGCCATGCATTCAAATGCTTCCGAAAGATTGCTGGCGCAGGCGTATGGCATGCCTGCGATCACTGCCCCAGCCGCGAACACGTCGGGATAGGTCGCGAGCATGACCGAGGTCATCGCACCACCAGCCGACAAACCCGTTACGAAGACCCGATCCGGATCGATCGCCAGTTGCGCCTTCAAAGCATCGACCATGGCGGCGATCGATGCCGCCTCGCCGCGGTCGCGGACGGCGTCTGCACGCTGATACCAGTTAAAGCACAGGTTCGGATTGTTTGCGCGTCTCTGCTCGGGATACAGGACAACAAAGCCGTGCCGGTTCGCCAGCCGCGACCAGCCCGAGCCGTGATCGTAGCTCGCGGCGTCCTGCGTACAGCCGTGGAGCACAACCAGGAGCGGTGCCGGCTCGCCGCGGCGGACTGGGGCATGGAACAGCCCCCGCAGATTGCCGGGATTTGCAAATCCATTCAGCTCTTGGAGCGGACTGGTCGCCGTGTCTGGCCCAAGGTCTGGTGACGGATAAGCCGCAGCAAAAGTCTGGCGTCCGCGCTTTAGGCGGGAGAGTGTACGTGACAGCGACATCGGGCCTCCGGCAGAAGCCGCGTGGCTCCCGGTATTCGCTTACAACGATAGCGGAGGTTGATTAGTTGCTGCATCGCAGCATATTCTTGCGGGCCGTGACGGCGTTTTGTGACAGCTCTCGGCATTGGGGTCGCCGTGATGTGGGGTGCAGCGCTGAACGGGAAGCGGCGGGCCGGGATGCTGCCTCGGGGTACGATCATGGTCTTCCGGTGCTGCATTGATCTCTCAGCGGCGGTTGCTCGCACAGGGGCATTGCCGCCGAACTGCAGTGCCGGTTGAAGCGGCGGTCCGGTCTCGCTCGAGTCTCGCTTTCATAACGTCTGATATCGCACCTGCGCTCGTGCTTTAGCCGGACTGGCAAAAATCATGCGCTTGAGGGCCGCGATCGAGCGCTGGCCTTCGATACTGTGCTAGTCAACGTCGATGATTCAACAGGACGACTCGGGCGACGCTTCGTGGGCGATGTATGCGGCCGCGGCACCTGAAGCCCTTCTGGAAATGGCTAAGTGGTATGAAAAGCTGCCAGACCCCGAAGCTCAGCTTTGGATTCAGGCCAAGCAGGAAGAGTTGCTCCGGCGGCTTCAAGGATTACTTGCAGGAGGCGAGTGGCTTTGCTCGGGGTTTCGACCGGGTGCCGCGCATCCACAGGAGATCCATGCCCGGTTGTGGCCGCTTCTCCGGATCATGCCGGGCACCAACGAGGCTTTGGACGAGGCGGGGATCGAAATTTTGGACGATGGGCGGCTAGCTTGGCGTCAGACGTCAGATAGCATCGGACCCTGGAAACATTTGGAATTCAGGCGAGCTGTTGCCTTCGAGACTGCCAAATACCCAGGCGAGCACGTCTCCAAAAAGTCTCAGCGACGACGACTTGCTGAATGGTTTGCCACGAAAGTCTCCGCCAATGAATCGCCTCGCCGAGAGCAGGATTGGTACGAACTCGCTTGTGTTGAGGAATTCCACGGTGAGGTCTTTTCGAAGAACCTCTTTCGCGAGGAATGGCGCCGCCTGAAGCACCCTCATCCGCTGAAATTTGGCAGCC
Source organism: Pseudomonadota bacterium (assembly GCA_023424095.1). Lineage (GTDB taxonomy): Bacteria > Pseudomonadota > Alphaproteobacteria > Sphingomonadales > Sphingomonadaceae > Allosphingosinicella. Next base: position 15,953 of record JAFAEG010000046.1, read on the forward strand.
GACCACCCAGCTGACCGCCGGGAGAAGCCGCAGATTTATTTTCCTTCTCCTACTTTCTTTGGTGGCTTAACCGCTCGCAATCACCGCCATTGGTCGCTGCTCCATATCTGGAGTGCGCATCGATGCCTTTTCCTACTACAACCAGTCCCAAGTTCCTTCTCACGAGCGAGCTCGCGGCAAGGTGGAAGCTCAGTCCTCGGACGCTGGAGCGCTGGAGGTATTGCCGTGTCGGACCGCAATTTGCGCGCGTCGGCGGACGCGTGATCTACGCGCTTGATGAGGTCGAGCGGTTCGAACGTTCTTGTAACGTGGATACATATCAGTGAGCCCGCGGGCGCGGGAAGCAGCCGCCAAGGCGGCGGCTGGCGAACTGGGGGCTCTACGCTGGGCCCTGCTCCAAAAGAGCGATGACGCGGGCGCAAATCACACCCTGATCGTCATGTCACGCTTCGCCGATAAGAGTTGGGAGTGCTACCTTTCGATCCCCCGCATCGCCGAGGAGGTGGGCAGCAACGCGCGTACCATTCGACGCAAGATCAAGCATCTCGTGCAACGCGGTTATCTCCGAGAAGTGAGCGTTGAGTATCCCGACCGCAGGAGCAAGACGTATCGTTTGATCCTGCACTGTGAATAAGCCTGTGGAGAAACCGACTGCGCATGGCCAAATTGTCATCCGGTGATGACAATTTGGCCCTTCTTTTTCGGACAGCCTGTCCACCAAAATATGTAAGGAAAATAAAACTGAATCTTCGAGCGCTTGCATTCGCGCTCGTTGATCGGAAAGGTCGCCAGCCTTTGGATTGGAGGGTTCGTTGGAAGCCAGAACGAAGACCGTCGAGGAGTGGTTTGCTACCATCTCCCAAGGGCTCGTGGCCTTGCCGCGCTTCCAGCGCTTTGAGGCTTGGGACCGGGGGCGCATCCAGGGTGTGCTGGAGAACGTCCCTCGGGATCCCTCTCTCCCAATCGGCGCCCTCCTTGTCCTCGAGGTCGGCGAAAAGGAGCTGTTTCATTCTCGCCCGATCGTCGGGGCCCCGGCCACCGCTCCGCGCCCGACCCTTCATCTTCTGGACGGTCAGCAGCGGATGACGGCGCTCTGGCGCGCTCTCAACGACGACTACGATGACCTGGCGCTGTTTGTGTCAGCAGCGGACGAAGCACGACCGACTATAGAGCCGCTTCGTCGGTGGGAGCACAAAGGCGTGAAGCGACCGGTCTGGGCGCACGATCCCAAGCAAGTTCACGATAAAGGCTGGTTTCCAGTTAGCCTGCTGCGACCGGGTTCGGCCGGCGAGCAGGCGGTAGACTCCTGGTGCGCTGAGGTGGGGGCGGACAGGGCCACCGACCGGTTGATCATGAAGCTTCGCCAGCGGGTCGCTAGTTACAAGATCCCGTTCTTAGCCCTGCCCGTCGGGACGGAGCAGGAGACCGCGCTGGACGTCTTCATCAACATGAACACGTCGGCCGCGCCGCTGAAAGATTTCGATATTGTCGTAGCCCAACTGGAAGGCGCGGTCGGCAACTCCCTGCACGACATGATGGCCGAGCTTCACCAAGCCGTTCCCGCGCTCAGTCGCTACCGCAGTAACGAAGATCTCGCCTTGGCGGTAGGTGCGCTTTTGCTTGGTCGGCCGCCCCTGAAGAAAACCTATCTGGAGACCAGTTTCGGCGCTGACCTCGCGCAGGTCTGGCCGAAGACCGTCAGCGGGATCAGCCGGGGCATCGCGTTCCTGCAGGAAGAGGCGGTTTTTTCAGACGCTTTCGTGCCCACGGACGTTGCCGTTTACCTGACCTGCGCGCTTTGGGGAGACGTGCCGCAGGACGGCACTGATACTGAAGGCCGAGCTCGCACGTTGATCAGGAAGGCGTTGTGGCGTGCGGCGTTTACCGACCGCTATCTCAAGACTGCAGCGACGAGAGGCTATGCCGATCATCGACGGCTTGCAGCTCTTATTCAGGATCGGAACGCGCCAGAGACACCGGAGCTCTTCGACGAAGAATTGAACCCGCTCCCAGGCATCGAGGAGCTCAAGCGCGCCGGTTGGCCGACCAAGCGTGATCGGTTGTCGCGCGCAGTCCTCGGCGCCTCACTGAGGGCCGGTGGCTACGATTTCGCGGATGGCGCGCCCGCGAATGCAGAAAGCGTTGTTCGGCGTGAGTATCATCACATTTTTCCAGTGGCCACGCTGTCTGGAGATCGCGCGGACGCGCATGTGACTCGAGCGCTCAACTGCGCGCTCGTGAGTTGGAAGACCAATCGGAAGATCGCGGCCAGCACGCCAAAGGAATATTTGGAGGCGCGAGCTCAGGACGCGCATCTCGGCGAGGCGGAAGTGCGCCACAGACTCGCTAGTCACCTCATCCCGTATGATGAGTTGGTGGCCGGGGATTACGACGCTTTCCTCAACAAGCGGGCCGACCTCGTTCTGTCGGCCATGAAGAAGCTCTGCGAAGGTCACGCCGGGGCCAGCTGAGTTGGCGCCAAGGCGAAACTTTAGAGGCAATTAGGCGACCGGCGTTGCTCGAACACTTCCTGTGGACCGAAAAAGTGCGGGGGGGGGGGTGAAAAGGCTGGAGCCTTTCGAATGGAGACCGGCGTTGGTCAAAAAAACATGCATCAGCGTTATTTTACTGGGGGGTCATTTCTTGGGACCGTCGAAAAGGGCGGGTTTCTGCCGATCTCTCACGAAACGGAAGTAGAGATGCGTTCAGACGAGGGAACCAGTCTTTCAGGTCAACTACGCGAGACCTCTTAGCAGAGCGCGTGATTGCGTCGGCTGATGCCTGCTTTGCGCCCATTCCTGCCGTCGACAGCCTGCGACGCGAAAGACCGGAGTTTGCCCGATTGCCGACTTGCAGCTTCGAGCGACTAAAGGTGCCGAGCGGACAGACACTCTTCACGACTGGTTTGAGATCTCATGAAGCGGCGCTGTCCGCTGAGCTTGCCTTAGCGAAATCGCGAACCCGTTCGACCGACCACAAGGGCTCGTCGGCATCCTGCGTCGCGCGCTGCCGTGCCCGTACCGCCATCCAGCGGCGATATTTGGGCTCGGGATGTTCCTGCTCCAATGCCTTCATCGCGGCATAGGCGTCCGGTCCTGGAACCTCGGTGAGCATATTGAACAGGGTGTTGCGCGCATCCTGCGCGTCGTCGCGGGTCGTCGGCGAATAGACGCCCTTTCCGGCACGCTCGATATCCTCGGCCACCCGGATATAGCGATGCATCAGAACATAGAGGGTCTTGAGATCGCGCGCATTCCGGTAGGCACCTACGCGCATGCCTGTGCCGTGACGATCTCCGAGGAGTGCCACAATAACCTGCTGTGCGAAGTTCGATCCGTCCGCCGGTGACAAACTGGCGAGATGAGCTTCAAGCGCCGGAATGGCAGCGGAGGGATTGGTGTCGACCCACAGCGCAAACCATCGTGGCCGCTGTTCGTCCAAAGTCGTCTCTGTCGCCTTGGTGGCCGACAGCTTGGCGAGCGCTTCGGGCGCCACGCCGCTGCCAGCGAGGATGTTGAGACTATAGCGCAGGGCGTCGGCGTTGGAGAGATCGTGCGCCTGTAGCCAGTCGAGGATAAGTGGCCCGACCTCGGCATGCAGCCACGGCGCGTGGTAGAGAATGTCATGCAGGATGTAATGCAGCGGCTGCTCGCCGACACTGTGCTTCAGTTCCCACAAGAGTTCGACCTCGACGGCTTCGCGACCAATCTCGGGAAAGGCGCGATAAAGCGGCTCGAACCAGCCCGGAAAGCCATTGAGCTCCCACGTCACGTAGCGGAATGCTAGACGCGCTTCATGGGGCGTCAGGCGCTGGGCGAACGCGCTGTCCTCATTGGCCTCGATCGCGAGACCGGTCATCGCAAAGATCAGCGAATAGGGCGTTGATCCCGTGTCCCCGCCTTCCGATCGCAGGGTGGGCCGGTAGATGCGCCAATGCGCAATCGCCGCGTCGCGATAGGCGCGCGCGACGGGCTCGCGAAATTCGGGTATTAGCGCGCGCCAGTCGGCGCCATCTTCCCGGCTCCTCGAGGCCCCGCTGCTCATCGCACTGAGAAGCAGATGGTACTGATCGCCGCTGAACTCGCCCGGCTTCAATCCGGGCGGATGGAGGACGCGATCAGGGTTGGCCTGGAGCGCGCGCACCCAATCTTCCCGATCCTTTTTGTGCTTGCGGTCGCGCGCGTCATTCTTCCGCTTCCACCGGCGATGTTCGGCGTCCATCCTTTCCATCGCCGGGGATGGCTCAGGATTGAGCCGCGTTTCGAGAAATTCCGACAAGCCTGGATTGCCGGCGACAGCCGCCCGAAGCGGGTCGAGCCATGCCGATGGCCGATCTGCATGGATGTAAAGCTGGATGCACCGGGAGAGCGCGATGAAACGATCGTCGCCGTCCTTCTCCGCGATCCAAACCAGACACCGCTCGAAGTCCTCGGGGCCGAACCTCCAGAAATGGCCGATGAACGCCATCTGCCAGTCATCGCGCAAAACCTCTCCCTTGGCTTCCATGCGCGCGCGGCACGCGGCGACGCTACTCCAGTAGAGAACGTCGTTGAGTTCGCGCCAGCGCGGGACGTTCTGCGACAGCGATGTTTTGTATTCATCAATCTCGCCGCTGCGCCAAAACCGCAGCGCGGGCGTGTCGCGCATCACGGCGAGCGCGGTCGGCTGCAATGCAGCCGTCGAGCGGGCGGCGACCAGGCGATCGACCGCATGCAGTGCCGCCGGCATCAGCCACGCGAATTCCTCAGAAACATGGCATTCGCCGCGCTCGACATAGGGTTCGCGTTCAAGGAACTGGTTGAAGCCGTCAATGAGCCGACCCAGCGGATGGGTGTCGGCCACGTCGGCCATGACCGGCAATCGCTCGATGAATTCGTGCAGCGCATAGTCCAGACCTGTCGCGTTGAAGCGCTCATGCGGCGCGGTATGATCAAGCGTTCGCAAGACCAAATCGACACCCTCTGTCGTCAGCTGTGCCCAATCGAGCAGTTCCGCGAAGATCGCACGATCGAGCAACGCAGGATCATGCGCGATCAGAGTCCACAGCTGGTCCTTCAGTTCGGTGGCGCCCACTGACATGACGCCCCGGATCGCTGCGATCCGAGCATATTTGCCCCTCGTCGTATCGGCCGCGATCTCGAGCAGAAGCGGCGCGCACGAGGCCATGTCTCCCTGCCAGACGAGCCGGCCGATGAAGGAGACGACGTCGTCGTTCAAGCGATGTTTCTCGAGCAGGGCCACCGTGTCGGCGGCCAGCTCCGGCGTCGCAATCCGCGCGATTGCGGTGTTATCCATCCGGCTCATCCGTCCCTCCGCGTCGCTATTCGTTCGACGATGTCACCCAGCATGGTCTGGCGGACATCGAGCGGAAGCCGCGAGGGATCGCCGCCCTCAGTGGCGATTTCCGGGGCGATCGCCAGCGCCCTGTCGCGCACGGCGTCGTCGAGGAGTATGAGCCAGGTGAGCGTCGGCCGAGTGCGGGGAACGATGACCGCTTCCCCGTACCGTTCGCGGAAAAACAGATCCTCGAGCCGTAGCCGTTCGCCGGGCCGGTTCAGGAGATCGTTGGCCCATTCGGCACTCAGCAGTTCGCGGATTTCGCGGTGCCGGAAGCGCACGCTGGTGTAGACGATGTCGTCGAACAAGCCGGTGCGGAGCAAGGCTTTGATCTCAGCATTGGACCACCCTTCGAGAAGGACGCGCGGGTCGATCCGATCCGGGCTGTGCACGCCATCGGGGAGGCAGATTACCGCCTTGCCCGTCATCGTCACCGCTCCGGCAAGCATCTGCGCCCCGGCCCGCATCTTCTCAGCGTCCAGGCGAACCGCAGCCGTGGGCGCCGAGAGCGGTGCCAGCTGCAACGCGATCGTGCGCTGGAGGACGTCGAAACGGCTGCCGAGCTTGTGGTCCGCAATCCAGACGCGGATCAGCGCCTTCAAGTCAAAGGGGCGCTCCGCCAACTGCAGCAGGTCCGCGCGCTTAACCGCGTCGACAAAATCCGAGACGTCGCTAACACCGTAGTGACTGGCGAACAGCCCGATCTCATCCTCGTTGAGCCCGGCCAGACGAAACAGCTTGAGGGTCGGATCGCTGTCGCGGCGCGTATCGTCATCGCGTTCGGACGGCTCTGGTTCCCCATACGGCAGATGCTGCTCGATGAGCGTCTGGTCGGGCAGCGCACGCCACGCATCCTCGCGGCTGGTCAGGAAGATGCGCGCGCGGTCCAGCACCGCATGGCACCGCGTACCGAATATCCGCACGGCATCTTCGAGCGCGCGCGGGGTCTCCAGCTGCGCTTCGTCGACAGAGTCGAGGAAGAACCAGGCTTCATCCGTCGAGGCGAGCCACGCAGCGAATTCTGCGGCGGTGCCAACCTCAAATGCCTGCTCGAAGTTGCTGTCGATCTTCTCGATGCGAATGAAGAAGGCGTGGCGACCGCGCTCCTTGATCCGCCGCGCTCGGGTCTGCGCCTCGAATGTCTTTCCGGCGCCCGGGTCGGCAACAACGAGGACACGAAATGCATCTTCGATCTCATGCCATCGCTGCGGCTTACCGGTCCCCGGCATGAGGAAATCCCAGTCAGCCGACCGGGACGACATGGGCGTGAAGCGCCGGATCAGCTCGACGATCTTATCGGTCATGGCTCGATCCTGCGTTGGCTGGATATAGGTTGGGAAACCAGCGCTCCGCGACATCGGCTGGGAATGCGAGCCGGAGCGGCGCGCGGTGCGACGATGCGGTGAGCATCCCGCGCTCGACCAGACCTGACGTTACATTGCGGGCGCCGCGCTCTTCATAGCCGGTGAGCGATGGAATCTTCGCACGCTCGACTTCCCCGTTCATCACGGCCTCTCGCAGGACGGCGAAGCTGCCCCGGAGCAGGCGCTTGGCGCGTACCTCCTCTTCGATGTGGATTTCCAGGCGCGTCAGGAGCGTCGTGGGCTCAAGGAGGCCACTCATAAAACGGATCTGGTCGACGGATCGATCGAGAAAGAATTTGCAGAACTCGATCAGGCCGCGCTGGGTAAGAGTGCCACGGCCGTCACGATCACCCTCGCGCGGCCCATCCGCCTGAGCCAGAAGCGCCTTGTAGCGCTCCTCATCGCGCGCCAGCCCGCGCGCGACGGACCATAGACTGGTACCGATGCCCAAGCGTTTGAACAGAGCGTGCGACATCAAGCGCGCGACCCGGCCGTTGCCGTCGAGAAACGGGTGAATCCAGAGCAGCCGGTGATGCACAGCGCCGACCGTCTGTATTTGTCGCGTCTTGCTGAGCGGCGGCGACGCGTAAGCCGTATCGAAGCGCGCCATGAAGCGCGACAAATCTTCGTGGGGCGGTGGAACGTGACGCCCAACCTGAACGTCCCGCTTGCGCCACGCACCTGGGACAATTTCGAGGCGCTCGCCTGTCTTGTCGTCTGTTACGAACAGCATCTCGGGCGGAAGCCGGGAACAGAACTCCTCGTGGAGCCACGAGGCATAGGTGGCCGAAGCCGGCCAGGCATCCGGATCACGGCCGGTGTCGATCAGCTGCTGAACATGGATATGGGCAACAGCTTCCTTCTGCAGGTCACGCTTCTTCGGCTCGGCCGAGAAGTCATTGGCAAGCGCCCGATCAATATCGCGCGGGTGCGTGTCATGCCCTTCGATCAGGTTCGAATAATAGCAGTTCATTGACCGGACTAGATCGCCGATCGAGGCTTGGAGGATTGGGTGGATACGCCCGGCCAGCTGGTTGGCTTCCGCGATCAGGGGCAGAATGTCATCGTCGAGAAGGCGGGATGCCTCCTCGGGGACCATCGGCTCCATCATTCTCGTATCCATGCCACGTCATACCGGATTTTATGCCGGATTGCTATGCTGCTAAGTAATTGTCTTATAGACAATTTCAACGATTCTCACGAGCGCTGGCACCGGATTGTGTGCCGGTTCTATGCCGGATCGCTGACGATTAGGTTGGGCGGATGGCATCGCTCGCTGATTAGATCCTCGAAACCGACCAAACGGCTATCAAGTCCGGAGCGACCATGCGGGGACGTGCCAATTCTCCGCGTTTGCTCCAGACAGAGCGCCGCCGTCAGCATCAATGTCTGCTAATAAGGTGACTGCACGTTGCATGAACCGGCGGAAACTGTGGCGCGAAGCAGAAGCTCGATAGCGAGCTACAGGGGCTTGGATGGGCGCATCCGAGCACTTAGTTTCTGCTGAACGAGATCAGCATTAGCAGGCTACAAGCCCAGCACGGGGTCCTACGCTCGATGCGCGCCAGCTGCTCGAGATTACTACATCTATTGGCGTGATACGTCGCATGTAAGCGCTTGATCGGAGAAGGCGCCGGCGGCGGCGTTTGAGTCTGCAAGCGCCGCAGGCAAGAGACGGGCGCTGTCACATACTGCGGACGAGATGAGGTGGCGACGGCCTCGCGAAAGTTAAACCCGAGGTTAAGGGTCATCGCGAAATCCGTATCGTCGCCCACCGCCCATTTGGAGAGCTACATGAGCCTGCGAGCGGGAAAGCTCGACATGGAAGAGTTCAGGGTCGTGGATTAGCAGCCTGTACCCGTTTCGCCTCCGCCTGAACTCCAGGATCATACCGTCGTAGGCGCCAACCCCGAGATCCTCCGGGAACGGCAGGGTAAGCTTTTCCATCCAGTTGTTGCCGAGGCGGAGGCTGCGGGGACCGGCACCTATGAATTCGACGTCACCGAGCGGAGTGTTCCTGCCTGCACCGGGCGGCTCTTGCAGGCCGAAGAACTGGTGCACGCCTCTTGGCATATCGAACTGGTTGCCGGGGAGGGCGACACCACGGTTAGGGGTGACGTAGCCGCTCTCGATCCAGAACCGATCCCAGCGCCGCAGAGGCTTCCGCCCAGGTGGGGCACCATCGTCGCGATGGTAACTCGGTTTCCAGCGACGCGCGTACTCCGGCAGCACGGCGGCAACCTGATCCCCGGCGTCGAACAGCCCGACGAGCGCCTGGTGCGATAAGGCGATCGCCCGATGACGTGTAGAGCCGCGTCGGGCGGTGATGCCGAAGCCCATCTCGACGTTAAGAACGAAACCGCTCCTGGAGAGATTTCCGGAGCCCGCGACGAGGCCGCACCTGCCTGTCGCGTCGTTGGTGAAATGACACCCCTTGAGATGAAAATCACGCGATGGACGGAATCCCGGCGACCTCGCTACCGCAAGCCCGTCGTGAATGCGAAGCCGATCGCCGAGTATACGCCTCGAGAGCAGCTGCAGCGCTGCCGGTTCGGTCCGACCATGATCGATGCCCACCAGCCATCGGCAGCCGTCGGCGAAGAAGCGGTCTCCGAATCTCCGAATGAACTCCGCGCAACCGCTTGTCCTGGCATACGCGAACACGAATAGCGCCTCGCTAGGATCGACTGCCTCGACCACCTCCGCCATGGCGTCGAGCGTCGAGATACCCCCCTCGACCTGAACGAAAGGTCTGATCACGGCGTCATGCTCCAGCTCGTTGCGCGACGTTCAGAGCGAGAAGTTCGCGCAGCAACGCGTCGTCGGCGACGTCCGTCGCCAGACCGTAAAGTCGGGCAACTGCGGCGTCCAAGTCTCGATGCGCGTTGACGAGCCATGTCGGCCGGACGTTGTAGAGGTTGGTGAGCGTCCGCGCGCCGTCCCCGCCTTCGGCCATTGGCGCCGATGGCGAGCGTGTTTCTTCGGAGGGCCACGCGTCGCTCGGGTGCAGCCATCTCGACCTTAACTCGACAAGTCTTTGCGTCGCGTCGCGTACGTCGTTGAGTTCTTTGGAGCGCGGTTGCTCTTCGGAGCCGAGTAGACTCGACGGAAAGGGAAATGTCTCGAATGTAGTGCTCGGCGTGTAGCGGGGATCGTTGCCGACGCCGAGGAACGTGCACATGCGCAACGTCCAGAGCTCATGCGCCCTGCTCTGCAGGATGCCGAGCATAGCATCATCGTCGTTTGCTATGGCCACTACTTGGCAGTCCGGAAGGACGTCTCCTGGAACCCAAACGAAAAGGCGATGCTTCGCAACCCGTGGAGTGGCGATGTAGCGGCCCATACCTGACAGGGCGGCCCGCATCTTCGGACGGCTGTTCCAGTGCCGCCACCAGAAGCGTAGTGCTTCGGGCTGGTTCATGGCCGCCCGGTGCTGCTTAACCGGCCGGATGTACTCAAACGGTGCCTCATAGAGCGCCGCCTCCGTCTCTAGCAATTCGCCGAAATCCACGATGTAACGATCGAGCCCACGGGTCGTGATCTCGTCCCCAATTAGGTAGCGGCGCAGCACATCCCTGTTAGTCCGACCATTGGGGTTCGGGGGCATCGCGAGCATGGCACGCGCGAGGTCGCCAGGAACCAAGAAGCTCGCGTCCGGCAAACCCCGCGCCCTCTTCTCCGAGCGGTTCACCTCGCTCCGGGGCACCACGCCTTGGAATGACAGTCCCTTGTTAGCAGCGAGTTGCCCTGCGGCGGAGAGGTCTGATCCCTGGCCGTTTCCGACAGCCGTCAGATCCGCGAGGATGCGCTCGACGGCGACACCGTTCAGTCGTCGTTCCTCGTCGAGAGTCGCGACCGCGAAGCAGACCAACGCCACCCGGACGGATGCGCCATCCACTGTCCAGGGTTCATCGTCCCAGACGTCGTACAGCGAGCCCGCCTTGCTGGCGGTTTCAAGCGCCTGGCGGTTCGCGCCGCCGCTGATCGAGTTGGTGGCGACGAGCCCCACGTGCGACGTGCTGCCCGAGATCATCTCGCGCGCGGCCTTGTCGAACCAGTAGCATACCAGGTCCGCCCCCTCAGGCAGGCGTCCACGATAGGCGCGCCGAAGGGCCGCGACGTAGTCGTCGCCCAAGGACGGCTTGAGCTTACGGCCGCCCAGGAAAGGCGGGTTGCCGATGATCGCCTGCGCCTTGGGCCAAGTCGCCTCGCGCCCGTCCTCGTCGATCAGCGCGTCTCGGCAGGAGATTGAGTCGAGCGCGCGCAGAATTGGCTGGCGCGGCACGTCGAAGCCGTTGCGGCGCATCCATTGGATCTCGCCTATCCAGACCGTCACGCGGGCGAGTTCGGCCGCGTAGGGATTGAGTTCCAGTCCGAGCACGTTTTCCGGTCCCACGGCCGGGAACTCGCGCTGAAAACCGAGCGCCTCTGCTTCTAGGCCCGCCCGGTGCTCCAGATCCTTCAGCGCCCGGAGCGCGAGGTAGAGGAAGTTGCCAGAGCCACATGCGGGATCGAGCACTCGGTGAGCACGGAGGCGGTCGAGGAATGCTCGGTATTCGCCCTCCGCGGCAGCGCGCGCGCGCGCTGCAGCGCTCGGCTTGGCGTTCGGCCCCGCCTTGTTGAGCGCGGAGGCCATCGCTGCCTTGGCGCGTTCCCACTTTGCCAGCCATGGCCGAATAATCACCGGCTCGACTATCCGCATGATCTTGTCGCGATCGGTATAATGCGCTCCCAACTGCGCTCGCTTGGTTGGATCCAGCCCGCGCTCGAATAGCGTGCCGAGAATGGAGGGATCGATCTCGCCCCAGTCGAGCGCCGCCGCCTTGCGGCACAGCTCCACGTCGGATGGGTCGAGCGGGAGCGCGTCGTCGGAATCGAACAGGCCGCCGTTAAACCATTCCACGCGCTCGAACCCGACCATCCCGCCATTTCGCATGGCGCCGAAGAGTGAGGTTGCCAGCGTCTGGAAGTCGCTTCCTTGGGCCGCCGCAGTGAGCATCCGAGAAAACATGGCGTTGGGCAGCAGGTTCACGTCCTCAGCGAACATGCAGAACACCAGGCGGTTCACGAAGTGCGCGACCTCCTGCGGATCATGGCCCCGTTGCTGCAAGCGTTGCGCGAGCGCAGCGAAGTCGGCTGCGGCCATTTCAGTTAGACCCTGGCGTGTCACTCCGGGCCTTAGCTTTTCCGGATCGGAGAGCACCCACTTGAGAACCTGGCGCGCGCCGGCGTCACGCAGGTCGTCTAGCGTCAGTTCGCGCGTCTCCGAGACTGTGTTGGTCCAGTTGGTCCGGATGACGAACCGGTCCAGGTCGCAGGTGACTAGGAGCGGTGGGTTCTCTAGCGCCAAGGCGTATTGTTGGAGCTGGACGAACGCTGCGGTTAAATCCTTCCGCTTGCCCTTGTACTCCCATCCGAAGTGACCGCGCTTCCAGACATCGGCCCATCCCTCGCCGCCGGTAGTCTTTGAGGCGCCCCGCTCGAACGCGTAGAAGCTGCCGGTTGGATCCGCGTCGGCCGGAGTCGGCTCGTCGAGCAGTCGGCAGAGGTCTATGAAGTGCTCCTGCGCGGCCGAGCGTTCTTTGAGCTCAGCCGCGCGCCACTTATGGATGAATGCGTCCGCCGTCAGGTGCATCGTCGCCTGATGGCACGCAAAAGAACTGTCGGAAAGCGGCGAGGCGGCAGGAGGCCGGAACTCGGATGACTTGGGGGCGCCGCCCGCCATGGCCTCGCGTCCTGGCAGCCAGCGATGAGTGTCGATGCGTACGATCCTTCCCCGCTTGGGGGCGAGGCACTTACCGATCCAAATCTACGGGGCTCAACTGAATGGGTGTCCGCTTTCGAGCAGCGGCTGAGGCGCGCTGAATGTCTGGTCATGGGTCAAACTGCCATTCAGCGAAGGCAGCCGAGCCGTCCGGAATGGGCGCAAATCAGACATGAGCCATGTCGGCATGCTTAGCGGGAAATGCACTCGTTCGGCAAAGTTCGCCGCCAGCGATTACAGTTCCATAACGTCTGCTCATGCCCAGTGTCGCGGTTCACCGTATAGTGAAAATCCTGCTTCTCCACCTCGCGATCTGTCATGGGCCAGCCGCGAGCGGCAAATCGAGGATCGGTCCAGCCAATCACCGTACATCGCGTAAGGGTGCCGCATCGCTCGCGAACCAGATCAGGCAATGAGTCCGGATCGGCATCGGCGCTGAAAGTCATCGCAAAAATGGAGTCTCCAGCGATGACTCTAAACTCCGCATGGGGTCGGGCGAACCTCTTCGCCGCCTGATCAGGCGCCTTGGGCGCAGGCGGATCGATTATCGCCCCGACTCCGCCGACTATAAAAACGGCTATCAGCGCCCAATGCCACCACTCTAGCCTAGCCCACATGCCGCCCTCCGTCAGGGCGGCTTTCAACTAGGTGTCGCCCCATTGTCCGTTGGGGCGACGGCCGAAGCCGGATGTTGGAAACCTGGCATACACACAGGCGCATGCGCCTTTACCGGCAAGCCGGCTGGACATGCGCGCATGCCACCCGGCCTCCGAAGGTCGGCGACCGGTCTGTATGCAGGGGTTTCCACGCCCCACTCGCCCTCTCAGGCGAGCGAGACCTGTTTGCCGCATTAGCTTTGGCGAAGTCCAGCAGAAGCGAGCGGCATGTGTCCGGCAATGATCGACGACACGTCATTGGCGGCCACCCGCATCGTCCCTTCCGCAAGATGAGCATAGCGTCGCGTCGTCTGCGCGCTCGAATGGCCGAGCAGCTTCCCAATCATATGCAGCGACATACCACTAGCAGCGGCGAACGATGCAAATGTGTGGCGCAGGTCGTGGATCCGCGCGTCTTTAAGCCCGGCGCGGGCCCGGACGCGCTGCCAAAACGGCTGCAGGTCGGTGAGCCGACCTCCTTCAACCCGGCCGGTGAGCACCCATGGGTTATGCTCGACCCGGTCGATCGCGCCGAGAACCTCCAACGCAGGGCCTCCAAGCGAAACGATTTTCTTCCCAGTTTTCGAGTCGGGGAGGCGGAGCACGCCGGCGCGAAGATCGACGAAGCTCCACTGGAGCGTCATGATCTCATTGAGGCGGCAGCCGGTGAACATGAGCAGGCGGACGGCCGCGACGGCCGAGGTCATTTCCACCCGCTCGGCCTCCATCTCGATGAGCACTTCGCCCACCCTCTGCAGTTCGGCCTCACTGAGAAACCGCTCGCGCTTGGTTTCGGGATATTTCTTGATGCCCCGCCGCGGGTTTGTGGCGGGCGGGCGCAGACCCCACTCCTCCGCCAGATTGAACATCTTGGAGACGACCTCGATCGTCCGGTTCGCCTGGGTCGGCTTGTCGCGCATCTTGATGTGCAGCGCCGCGACGTTGGCGCGGGTCACGTCGGCGACCTTCTTCGAGCCTAGTTCGGGAAGGATGTAACGCTTGAGCGCGTAGCGATATTCGCGAGCAGTGCTGTCCTTCACGCTGAAGGTGATGTGAGACGCATCGAAGCGCTCCGCGAGCGCAGCAACCGTGATCGCGTTCCGCTTTGCGTCGCGCTCGGCTCCGGGATCGATGCCGCGGCTGATCTTCACTGCGGCTTCGCGTGCCAGGTCACGAGCCATCGTCACGCTCAGGACATCCGCAGAGCCCAACGTCAGCCGACCGCTGCGCCGGTTGAAGCGATACTGGTAGACGAACATTTTACGGCCGGACGGCGCTACGCGAACGCCGAAGTTTCTGATTTCACTGTCCCAGACGGTGTAATCCTTCTCTCGCGGTTCCGCGGCGACTATGCTGCTCTTCGTGAGCTTGACGGTCATGATGAGTCTCCTGCTACCAAGGTGCCGATCGACCGCTATTTTGGAAGCACATAGGAAGCAGAGTGCGAAGTAGCGGTGCGAATGGCTGCGAAGAACTAGCGCCGATGAGGCCCGCTTTAGTCAATGCTCACGCTAACAAATCGCAAACAAAAGTAGCCAAGCGTAGAATAAAGAAGATACAAAAAGAGAACTCATAACCTGAAGGTCGTAGGTTCAAATCCTACCCCCGCAACCACCATGACATAGGATCAGGGGCGGTCTCCGAAAGGGGGCTGCCCCTTTTCTTCGTCAGGACCAGGGGATCCGCGCTCAGGTCCCGTCATCCCGCCATCCGCTGGGTAGCCGCCGCGCTACTTCTTCGGCGGCGCCGCGACGGAGGCGCGGCGAATGAGCGATGAGATGAACAAGGAAGGCTCCAGCTCCTCGGCATCGCGGCGGTCCGCGCCGATCAGCTTGTAGGCGGCGGCCCTGCCCATCGAGACGATCGGCCAGCGCACGGTGGTCAGCGGCGGCCAGATATGGGCGGCGGTCGGCGTGTCGTCGAAGCCGATGACCGACAGATCCCGCGGCACCTCGATATTGCGATTGCGCGCCGCGTGCACGACGCCGGCGGCCATTTCGTCATTGCTGGCGAAGATGGCGGTCGGCCGCGGGGACAGGTCGAGCAGCCGGTTCGCCGCGGCGACGCCGGTCTCGAAGGTGTAATTGCCGGTCGCGATCAGGCTGCGCGGGAGCTTGATGCCCGCTTCTTCCAGCGCATCCTCGAAGCCGAGCCGCCGTTCCTGGGCGGAGCGAAAGCCGTCCGGCCCTTCGATCAGGCCGATCCGCCGGTGGCCCTCACCGACCAGATAGCTAACGGCCTCGGCCACCGCCTCGCGATCGTTGGAGGCGACCATATGATCGGCATCGTCGAGCTCGGCCGAGCCCATCCGGACATATTTGACGTCGAGCTCCTCGCAGAGCCGCGCCAGGCTGTCATTCTCGCTGATCGGGGGCAGCAGGACGACGCCGTAGAGCCGTTGCTGCTCCAGGAAATGGCGCACATCGTCGAGCATATGGGAGCTGTTGCGGTCGACCGGGCGGATCACCATCGCGAATTCGGTGCCCTGCAGCGCCTCGAGGATGCCCTGCTGCACGTTCAGCACCATCTGCGCGTTCGGATTGTCGTGGATCAGCCCGATCAGGAAATTGCGTCGCAGCGCCAGCGCGCGCGCCTGCGGGTTGGGGACATAGCCCAGCTCGCGAATGACCTTCTCGACCTTCTCCCGAGTCTCCTGGTGGAGCAGAGGCGAGCGGTTGATGACTCGGCTGACCGTCTTCTTGGACACGCCGGCAATCCGGGCGACGTCGTTGATGGTGGGCTTTGCGCCCCTCCCGTTCGCCATCGTCCTCTGCGCGTCCTTCTCTTTGCGTCTTCGCCCAAGCGATAGCCGCCCGGCCGGCTTCCATCAAATGGGCACGGCAGAGCCGCCGGCGCCGCGCTCTGTTGTGACACCGGTTACCAAATGTTACGAGGTCATGCGACGTCCGGATGGGCGTCCGCACTGGAGGAAGCCTTTGCCTGAGATTGATGCCGTGCTGGACGTGGCGCCCGTCATCCCGGTGCTGGTGCTGGACCGCGTCGAGGATGCGGTGCCGGTCGCCGAGGCGCTCGTGGCGGGCGGCCTGAGGGTGCTGGAGGTGACGCTGCGCACGCCGGCGGCGCTCGACATCATCCAGGCGATGGCAAAGGTGCCGGGCGCGATCGTCGGCGCCGGCACGGTGCTGAACCCCGCGGCGCTGGACCAGGCGGTCGCGGTCGGCGCGCGCTTCGCGGTCAGTCCTGGCCTGACCGAGGCGTTGGCGCAGGCTGCGGCCCGAGCGCCGATCCCGCTCCTGCCCGGGGTGGCGACGGCGAGCGAGGTGATGCGGGCGCTCGACCATGGCTTCACCCGCCTCAAATTCTTTCCCGCAATGGCGGCCGGCGGCGTTCCGGCGCTGAAGGCGCTCGCCTCCGTATTCGGCGCCGTGCGCTTCTGCCCGACCGGGGGGATCACGCCCGACAATGCGCCGGACTGGCTGGGCCTGCCCCAGGTGGCGTGTGTCGGCGGCAGCTGGCTCGTTCCGGCCGGCGCGCCGATCGACCCGGCAGCGATCGTCGCCCGCGCGCGCCAGGCCGCCGCCCTCAAGGAACGCTGATGGGCGATGCGCGAACCTGCGGAAATTTGGGAATGACACCGGTTTCCTTTCGCCATATGAAGGGCGGGGAACGAGAGTCGGCGTGGGGGCAGGAGTGATCGAACAGGCGGCCATTGCCGAACGATTCCTCGAGGCGCGCCGGGCCGCGACCGGGCTCGATTCCTATCCCGGCCCGTTCCCCGCGACGCTGGACGAGGCCTATGCCATCCAGGACCAGGCGATTACCGGCTGGGGCCGCCGGGTCCTCGGCTGGAAAGTCGGCCGGGTGCCGCCGCCTTATGCCGAACGGTTCGGCACCGACCGGCTGGCGGGGCCAATCTTTGCGCAGACGGACGCGCCGGATGGCGCGGTCACCGACATGCCTGCCTTTGCGGGGGGCTTCGCCGCGGGCGAGGCGGAGTTCCTGCTGCAGCTCAGCGCCGCGCCGCCGGCGGGAAAGAGCGACTTCACGCTGGAAGAAGCCGCGGCCTTGATCGGCGCGGTCCATGTCGGGGTGGAGATTGCCAGCTCTCCGCTCGCCAGCATCAACGCCCTCGGGCCGGTGGCGGTCGTCTCCGATTTCGGCAACAATAATGGCCTGCTGGTGGGCGCGGAAATCGCCGACTGGCGGGCCAGCGGCTTCGAGCAATGGCCGGTGACCCTGCTGATCGATGGGGACGCGGTGGGCGAGGGCAATGCCGCCAGCTTCCCCGACGGGGCGATCGGCTCGGCGCGCTTCCTGTTCGAGCTGATGGCGCAAAGGGGCATCACGCTGGAAGCGGGGCAGTGGATTTCGACGGGCGCGGTCGGCGGCGTCCATGCTGCGCGGCTCGGGCAGATTGTTGAGGCGCGCTTCGGCGACGCGGCCAGCCTGCGCTGCCGGCTCGTGCCGCAGCAGCCGGCGACGGATGAAGGATAGGCGAGACGATTTGAACGATCCGGCAAGCCGGCGGCAGTCCGGCAGGGAGCATGGGAGGGTGATCGGATGGGGTTGAGGCCGGCCAGGCGAGGGGGCGTGGACGCAGTGCCGCGTGTGGGGCGTTATCGCTGGGCGATCGTCGCTCTGCTCTTCGTCGCCACGACGGTGAACTACATCGATCGCACCATGCTCGGCCTGCTCGCGCCGGACCTGCGGGTCGAACTCGGCTGGACCGAGAATGATTATGGCAACATCGTCACCGCCTTTCAGGCGGCTTATGCGCTCGGCTTCCTGTTGATGGGCTGGCTGATCGACCGCTTCGGACCGAAGATCGGCTATGCGATCGCGATCAGCATCTGGACGATCGGCCATGTCGCGCATGGCTTCGCGACCAGCGTGGTCAGCTTCATGCTCGCGCGGATCGGCCTCGGCGTCGGCGAGGCCGGCCATTTCCCTGCCGTCGTGCGCGCCAGCAGCGAATGGTTTCCGCAGAAGGAGCGCGCCTACGCCATCGGCTGGGTGAACAGCGCCACCACGATCGGCGTGATCCTGGCCGCGCCGACCGTCTGGCTGTTCATGGTCTGGCTTGGCCTCGGCTGGCGCGAGACCTTCATTTATTCCGGCCTGTTCGGCGTCGTCCTGCTGGTCCTGTGGCTCTGGCTGTACAGCAACCCGCGCGAGAGCGGGAAAGTAAGCGAGGGCGAACTGGCCTGGATCGAGCATGACCCGCCCGAGAAAGTGGAGCGGATCGGCTGGGGCCGGATCGTCACCAAGCGCGAGGCCTGGGCCTTCGCTTCCGCCAAATTCCTGACCGACCCGGTCTGGTTCCTGATGCTGTTCTGGCTGCCCAGCTATTTCGCCAGCACCTATCAGGTCGATTTGAAGATCGTGCTGCTGCCGATGATCGCCATGTACCTGCTGGCGGACGTGGGCAGCATTGCCGGGGGCTGGCTGTCCTCCCGGCTCATCCACGCCGGCTACACGCCGAATTTCGCGCGCAAGGTGACGATGCTGATCTCCGGCTGCTGCGTCCTGCCTCTGCTGTTCGTGACGAGCATCGACAATATGTGGCTGGCCGTGGCGCTGATCGGGCTGGCCCTCGCCGGACATCAGAGCTTCTCGTCCAACCTGTTGTCGCTGCCGCCGGACATGTTCCCGAAGCGGGCGGTGGGATCGGTGATCGGCCTCGGCGGCTTTGCCGGCGGCGTCGGCGGCATGATCATGGCGAAATCCACCGGCCTGGTGCTCGACGCCACAGCGGGGAATTACACGATCATCTTCGCCGTCTGCACGATGACCTATTTCATCGCGGTCGCGGTCATCCATTTGCTCAGCCCGCGGCTGGAGCCGGTCTCGGCGGATGTGCAGCCGACGACATTGACATCCTGAGGCCCGTCGCGGTCAGCCATTCCCGGCGCTGACCGATGATTCTCGACCTCAATCTCTTCCTGTTCGCCGTTCCCGCGGTGATCCTGATCGGCCTGTCCAAGGGTGGCTTTGCCGGGCTGGGCGCGCTCGGCACGCCTTTGCTGGCGATCGGCATCGGCGATCCGATCCAGGCGGCGGCGATATTGCTGCCGGTCCTGATCGTGCAGGACGTGGTCGCCGTCGCCGCCTTTCGCAAGCAATGGGACCGGCGCGTGCTGGCGGTGATGCTGCCCGGCGCCATATTCGGCATCCTGCTCGGCTATCTGCTCGCGGCGCGGATCTCGGCGGCGGCGGTGATGGCGGCGCTCGGGCTGATCTCGATCCTGTTCGGTGGCTACCGGCTGTGGATCGAGGCGCGGGGGAGGCCGCTCGCCTCGTCGGGGTCGACCTGGTCGGGCAGCCTGTTCGGCGTCGCGGCCGGCTTCACCAGCCAGATCGCCCATGCCGGTGGCCCGCCCTTCCAGATGTGGGTGATGCCGCAGCGTCTGCCGCACGCCATCTTCGCCGGGACCACGGCCTTCTTCTTCGCGGCGGTCAATCTGATCAAGGTGCCCGCTTATCTGGCGCTGGGCCAGTTCACCGCCGCGAACCTGACCGCCAGCGTCGCTTTGCTGCCCTTCGCCATCTTCGGAAGCCTGGCCGGAGTCTGGCTGGTGCGGCGGGTCAGCGGCGAGCGCTTCTACCGGATCGTCTATCTGCTGATGATCGTCGCCGGCGCGAAATTGCTGTGGGACGGGATCGCCGGCTAGCGGTCGAGGCTGGCGATCAGCCGGGCCATGTTGGCGATATAGGTGGCGGTGGAAATGCCCTCGACCGGCGTGTCGGTGGTGAAGGGCGAGGTGTCGCTGGCATCACCCACATGGCTCGTGCGGAAGTCGCCCGGCGGCGGGGTGGCGGGCCCCGGGCCGATATAGGGGTTCGAGGTGGCGCGCAGCGGGGTCGGCCAATAACCGCGCGCATTGAGGCTGCCGATCAGCGCGCGCGCATCGCCGCCGCCGGTCGCATTCATGTCCGAGCCCGCCTGCAAGGCGGTGACGAAAAAACGGGGCAGGGTCGGCGGGTTCGCGGCGAAGAGCGGGGAGGCGGCGCGCACCTCGCCGGGCGCCATCGCCCGCAGCCGCTCATAGTCGCGGCGCAAAGCGGCCGTGTCGATCGCCCGGAAGGCGTTGTAATGGCCGATCGTCGCCTCCGGGCTGCAATCCCAATAATATTCCCCGTTCACGACGTTGGAGCCGCGACGGTGGACGTAGATCGGCCGGTTGCTGCCAATCTCGATGAAGGTCGGGAAGGCGCGGTTGCCCCGCTCCTGGCCGGCGGGAACGCGGACCGAGTCCAGCCAGTCCAGCGCCTCCGGGATGCGGGCGAGGAACTTCGTCTCTCCGGTGAGCAGATAGAAATCCATCAGCGCGCGAATGTTGGCGGCTGTGGTGTGGGTGACCAGGGCCAGCGGCTCGTAGGAGCGGGCGGCGGCGGGCTGCAGGTCCAGGGTATATTGCAGCGCCCAGCCGGGCTGCGGCGCGCCCTGCTGGGTGACGAGGAAGACGTTCATGCCGCGGGTGATCGCGTCGCGGATCCGCTCGTTCGGCCCGAGCGTTTGTGAGACCATGACCAAGAAGCGGATATTTTCCGCTGCGACATCGTCGTTGAAGGTGATCAGGCGGACATAGGCCGGGTCGCTGTCGCTGTGCGGGTAACGCTGCGGCCAGCCGCCGATCGGATATTGGCTGGCCAGCACGAAGTCGATCGTGCGGTCGAGCGCGGGCCGGAAGCGCGGATCACGTTTCTCGAGATAGAGGCGCAGCAGGAACTGGCTCGCCTCCGATGTGCCGGCGTCGTCGAAGGTGGCGTTGCCGCCATGATGCTGGAATTCCTCCATTCGCCAGGCATTGGCGCCGATCGTCTCGTACCAGCGGCGGGTCGATGCCTCGCCGGCGAAATCGATGAAGTAATTCCAGCCGCCGCTGGGATGCTGGCCCCGGATCAGGGCGTCCGCGACCCGCCCGGCGGCGCGGTAATAATATTCGTCGCCGGTGGCGTGATAGGCGTCGAGAAACAGATGGCCCATCGTCGCGGTGCCGGGCGGCTGCACCCAGATCATCGAGCGCGCGGCCTCGATCTCGCCCCAGCGCCGGGACCTGTCCGGCAGATAGGACCAGACATATCCGCCCTCGGTCGCGACCTCCTCGACCATGAAGCGGGTGGCGCGCAGCATGGTCTGCTCGATCTCTGCCCGGCTCTGCGCCTGCGCGGGCAGGGCAAAGCCGAGCAGGAGCAAGGCCAGGAGCAGGCGCCCGAACATCATCGCCTGATCCTAGCGGGCGCGGTCAGAAGCGGAAGCGGGCGCCGAGATAGAATTGGCGGCCGGTATGGTGATAGACGCTGAGCCGGTCCGCGGCGCTGTCGATATATTGGTCGGTCCACTCGTCGGTCAGGTTCACGCCCTCCAGCGTCAGCGTGATGTTCTCGGTGATCTTCACCGCCAGCGAGGCGTCGATGTTCAGGCTCTCATTGGCGCCTTCCACGTCATTGAAGGTGGGCTGGGCGGCATTGACGTTGGGCGGACTGACCCCGTTCCGGCCGGGAACCTGCTGCAGATAGCCGCTTCGATAGGCGGCGGAAACGCGCATCGAGAAGATGTCGTCCTCGTAGAACAGCGTGAGGTTCGCGGCGTCGCTCGACAGGTTGACGAGCGGCGCGGTGACCGTCGGCGCGTTCGCCGCCGCGGTCAGCGGATAGACGATGTCGGATTCGACATAGGTGTAATTGGCCTGGATGCCGAGATTGTCGAACGGCGCGGGCAGGAAGTCGAAGGTGGTCTGCAGACCGATCTCAATCCCCTTCAGGTCGCCGCCCGCGCTGTTGACCGGCTGATTGACGGTAAACAGGTCGGTCGGCAGCACCGGCGTTCCGGCCAGCAGGGAATCCGGCAGGCCCAATTGGTTGAACGGGATCTGCTGCGTCGTGGTCGCGACGAAGGTCGAAATGTCCTTGTAGAACAGGCCGACGACCAGGGCCGACTGGCGGTTGAAATAATATTCGAAGCTGAGGTCGTAGGTGGTCGCCTCGGTCGGATCGATGAACGGGTTGCCGCGGTTGAAGGTGCGGTTGCCGCCCGAGATGCTGAACGCGCCGCCCGGATTGAGCGTGCCGATGTCCGGCCGGGCGATCACCCGCGCGGCGGCGGCGCGAATGATCACGCCATTGTCGAGATCGGCCGCGACGTTCAGCGACGGCAGGAAATTCTCGTAATCGCGGTCCACCGACACGAGCAAAGGCAGGCCGCCTTGCGTGGTGTAGCCGGTCGAATTCTGGCTGGTGCGGACATAGCGCCCGCCGACATTGCCGCGGATCGTGGTCTGGCCGAGCGGGAAATTGAAATCGACCTGCGCAAAGGCGCCGAGATCCTCCTCGGCGACGGTGCGGAAATTGCCGCGCGCGCTGGCATTCTCGACCCCGGTGAGGGTGTAGATGCCGCTGTTCGAATAGATGTTCAGAGTCGATGCGAACGCGGAAAGATTGGGAATGACGAAGGTGCCGGGGGTCGAGCCGGGGAGGGGGGTGCCGCTGCTCATCGAATAGAGCGTGCTCAGGCCGGCGAGCTGACCGGGCGCAAGCGCGGGCACGGCCGTCTCGCTGGCGCGCCGGAACTCCTGACTGTCGAATTCATATTCCTTGTAGTCGAGCCCGCCGCGCAACGTGAAACGCGGCGAGACCTCCCAGGAAAGCTCGCCGCGGGCGACGAAGAAATTATTGTCGACATATTGCGGCCGCAGCCTGATCTCGCCGAGCGTGAAGGCGTTCGGGTCGGTGACGTTCAAGCTGCCGTAGAAGAATTCCGGCAGGCGTCCCTGGCTGAAATCGTAGCGATAGCCCTGCACGTTGGCGGCATCGAGCGCGATCGTCGTCTGGATCGGATTTTCGAACTTGGAGGTCGAATAGCCGGCCAGGCCGCTGAACCGCACGCCGCCGCCGAAATCGTGGGTGAGGGAGGCGGTATATTGCTGGAATTCGGTGGTCAGCTCGTCGAAGCGCGATTCCACCCGGACGTCGACATTGTTGAACGTGCCCGCGACCAGGCTGCGCGTCGAATCGACGGTGGCGCCCGGAAGGATCACGGTCTGCGGCTTGCCGGTGCCCGAGCGGCTGAACGAAATCGCCTCCAGATATTGCTCGGCGCGCTGCGATTCGAAGCGGGCATAGAGCGCGTCGAAGGACAAAAGCGTGTCGTCGCTGATCTGGAACTGCGCCGCCGCGGTCAGGCCCAGCCGTTCGGTCTCATAGCGATAGCTGTCGTAGCGCGGGATGCGCGGGTGGAAGAAGGAATAATCGGTCGCGCCGGCCGGCAAAGTGGAGGCGGGCGCGAAGCCGCCATTGGCGCTGCCCTGCTCCCAGCGGACGGTGCTCGGCCCTTCCTCGAGGATGCCGCGCCGACTGTAGGCGGCCGAGAAGAGCAGGCCGATGCGGCCGTCGGCCAGCCGGGTCGAGACGAGGGCCGCGACGCGCGGGTCGATGTCCTCCGACAGATCGTTGTAGCTGCCCTGCACCGTGCCCGCGAAGACGAAGTCGTCGCGATAGTCGAACGGTCGGGCGGTCTGCAGATCGACGGTGGCGCCGAGCGAGCCTTCCTCCACGTCCGCCGTGGCGCTCTTGCGCACGGTGATCGAGTTGAACAGGTCCGACGCGAAGATGTTGAAATCGAACTGGCGACCGCGATTGGCGCCGCCGCTGGCGTCCGCGCCGCCGGTGGTCGACAGGCCTTCCATGCCGTTGATGCGCACGCGGGTGAACAGGGGCCCCAGGCCGCGCACGGTGATCTGACGGCCTTCGCCCTGATCGCGGGTGATGGCGACGCCGGGGATGCGCTGGATCGATTCGGCCAGATTGTTGTCGGGGAAGTCGGCAATGTCCTCGGCGCGAATCACGTCGATGATGCCGTTCGCCTCGCGCTTGTCGTCGAGGCTGGCGATGATCGAGCCGCGATAGCCGGTGACGACCATCTCACCCTCGTCCTGGGTGTCGGCGGGTTGCGCGGTGCCGGTCTGATTCGTCGGCTGTTCGAGCGCGTCTTCGCCCCCGGTGGATGCGCCGTCCTGTGCCCAGGCCGCCGCCGGCAGCATCGCGGCTGCGATCACCAGCGCCGACGCGCCCCGCCGCAAAGCCCGTCCATTCGCCTGGAAACCGCGCATCTCATCCCTCCCTTGCCGGCGCGTTGCGCGCCTGTGCCCGACGCTTTGCCGCGCCTTTGACACCGGTGTCTTTCGAGCCAGCCAAAAACGACTGCGCCGAGTCACGTCAGGAGACAAGATCAATCAGCAGGGCCAGCGGCCCTATGGTCTTCCTCTCCCTCCGCGCCGCGTTTTCGCAGTCGCTCCTCGCCGGTCCGCTTGTGTGAAGTAACCGGTGTCATTAAACTGCGGCCAAAGGCGCCGTCTGTCAAGAACGGCTGTTGGGAGGGACGTACAGCCATGGGGATCGTCACCGTGAAGACGCTGTTGGCGCTGCTCGCCTGGCTCGGATTCGCCGCCCCCGCGCTGGCGCAGCCGGCCTTTTCCGGCGCGGTTGGATGGGCGGCGCAGACTCCCGGCGGGCGCGGCGGCGCGATCGTCCGGGTGACCAACCTCAACGCCGATGGGCCGGGCTCGCTGAAAGCGGCGCTGGAGCGTACGGGACCGCGAATCGTCGTGTTTGAAGTGGCGGGCGTGATCGACATGGGCCTCACCACGATCAATATCACCGAGCCGTTCCTGACCATCGCCGGCCAAACCGCGCCGTCGCCCGGCATCACCATCATCCGCGGCGGCATCGACATCCGCACCCACGACGTGATCGTCCGCCACATCCGCATTCGCAGCGGCGTCTCCGGCCAGGCCCGGCGCAGCGGCTGGGAGGCGGACGGGCTGTCGACAATCGGCGCCAGCAACGTGATCGTCGATCATTGCTCGATCACCTGGGCGGTGGACGAGAATCTCTCCGCCTCGGGCCCGCGCTTCACCGGCAGCAATGTCGAGGAATGGCGGCGCGGCACCAGCCACAACATCACCTTTTCCTACAACATCCTGGCCGAGGGGCTGGCCGATGCGAGCCATCCGAAGGGCGAGCATAGCAAGGGCTCGCTGATCCACGACAATGCGACCGGCATCCTCATCTACCGCAATCTCTACGCCCACAATTACGAGCGCTCGCCGTTGCTGAAGGGCGGCGTCCACGCGGCCGTGGTCAATAATTTCATCTTCAATCCGGGCGCGCAGGCGATCCACTACAATCTGATGGACCTGGAATGGGGCGAGCAGCCGCACCAGCTGGGCGAACTGAGCGCGGTCGGCAACGTGCTTCGCGGCGGCTTTTCGACGCGCGACGACATCGCCTTCCTGACGATCGGCGGGGTGGGCGATCTGCGCTATCACGGCCGCGACAATCTGGCCGTCGACCGGCAGGGGCGGCCGCTGCCGATGCTCGGCCGCTACACGACCAGCCCGGCGCGGATCATCGAGGTGGCACAGGCAATGATCTGGCCCGCAGGGCTTGCGGTCCTGCCCGCAAATCAGGTCGAAACGCATGTGCTGCGCTTCGCCGGCGCGCGACCCTGGGACCGCGACCCGCACGACATTCGCGTGACCTTCGACGTGGTCGAGGGGCGCGGCGAGATCATCGACGATGAGCGCGAGGTCGGCGGCTATCCGAGCGTCGAGCCGACCCGCGCGCCGTTCGTCGAGGCGCAATGGGATCTGGCGACGATGGAGCCCCGCTCGGGCCGCTATCCCGGCCAGCGCGACGATTTCATCCAGCAACCGACCACCGCCCGCGACAGGGAGATGCGGCAATGATCGCGGCCCTGCTTCTTCTGGCCCAGCCCGCGCCGCCGATGGTGGTGATCGACGAGCGCGACAAGGTGCGCGAGGAGGCGCCGCCGCATGGCGCGATCGGGATGAGCACCGCCTACCGGATCAGCGACGGCGTGCCGCAGCGGACGATGGAGTTCCGGCGCCGTGTCCTCCATCCTGGCGCGGCGATCGGGGTGCATCCGATCGACCATGACGAGGTCTATTACGTCCTATCCGGCGAGGGCGAGGTGACCTCCGATGGGCGCACTCAGCGGCTCGGGCCGGGCATGGCCGCCTATCTCTATACCGGCGCGCGGGTGGGCATCCGACAGGTCGGGAGCGCGCCGCTGGACCTGATCATTTCCTATCCGGTGAGCCGGCGCGACTGAGCCTTCCCCCTCTACCCGTCATGCTGAACTTGTTTCAGCATCCATGGGCCGTGGGCACCGTTGGCGGGGCGGTGGGATGGACCCTGAAACAAGTTCAGGGTGACGGGAGTGGGATGGCTGCGTGATTGAGCTTCAGCGCCGGACGTCCAATTCCCCCGCCATGAAGGCGTCGATGTCGCGCGGGGCGAACAAAGCCGCGTCGCCGGGCAGGCTGTGTTTCAGCGCGGTCAAAGCGAGGCCGGAGCGGACGGTCCAGTCCAGATCGCGGCCCGTGCGGATACCGTGCAGGATGCCGGCGGCGAAGGCGTCGCCGGCGCCGATCCGGTCGACGATGCTGGCGACGCGCACTTCCTCGGTCTGGGCAGCGCCGTCGCGCGTGTCGATGCGGGCGGAGATGCGGTGGCGGTCGGCATCGTCGATGTGGCGGGCGGTGGAGGCGATCAGCCGGAGCTTCGGGAAAGCCTCAAGCGCGGCCTGCGCGGCCTCGCGGCGCCGATTCGCGCCGTCACCCCTGAACTCGCGGCTGAGCAGCAGCGAAATGTCGCGATGATTGCCGAACAGGATTTCGGCCTGGGCGACGAGCTGGCGAAGGAGGGCCGGTGGATCGCTATCCCAGTTCCGCCAGAGCTGCGCGCGATAATTGCCGTCGAACGAGATCGGCACGCCCGCCGCGCTCGCGGCTTCGGCGGCGGCAATGGCGAGCTCGGCGGAAGCGGGACCGAGCGCGGGCGTGATGCCGGAAATGTGGAACAGGCTCGCGCCGGGCAGGATGGTCGGCCAGTCGAAATCCGCCGCGGTTGCTCGGGCGAAGGCGCTTGCCTCGCGGTCGTAGACGATTTCGGAGGCGCGCAACCCCGCACCGGGGGCGAGGAAATAGAGCCCCATGCGGCCGGGGGCGGTGGCGACGTTGGCGGCGTCGACATTGTGACGGCGCAGATAGCCGGTCGCGGCCTCGCCGAGCGCATTGTCGGGCACGCGGCTGACCATCGCCGTAGCGTGGCCGAGATGGGCGAGGGCGACCGCGACATTGGCCTCCGCCCCGCCGACATGGACGTCGAGGCGCGGGGTCTGGAGCAGCACTTCGCGGCCGGGCGCGGTGAGGCGCAGCAGCAGCTCGCCGAAGCAAAGGATCCGGCCCGTCACCGCGCCAGCCAGCCGCCATCCACGGCGAGGATGTGGCCCTGGACATAGTCCGAGGCGGAGGAGGCGAGGAACACGGCCGCGCCGCCAAGATCGCCTGGGCTCCCCCAGCGCCCGGCGGGAATGCGCTCCATGATCTGCCGGTTGCGGGTCTCGTCCGCCTGCAGGGCCGCGGTGTTGTTGGTGGCGATATAGCCCGGCGCGATCGCGTTCACGTTCAGGCCCTTCGCCGCCCATTCGTTGGCGAGCAATTTGGTGAGGCCGGCGACGCCCGATTTCGAGGCGGTGTAGCTCGGCACGCGGATGCCGCCCTGGAAGCTGAGCATCGAGGCGATGTTGATGATCTTGCCCGCGCCTTGCGAGATCATCGGCTTGGCCGCGGCCTGGCAGAGGAAGAAGACCGACTTCAAATTGGTGTCGATCACCGCGTCCCAATCCGCCTCGGTGAAGTCCACCGCATCGGCGCGGCGGATGGTGCCGGCATTGTTGACGAGGATGTCGAGGCGGCCGAGTTCGGCGATGGTCCGGTCCACGACGTCCTGCACCGGCGCGATGGTGGCGAGATCGGCGGGGATGATCGCGGCGCGGCGCCCGGCCTGCTCGACCAGGCGGGCGGTCTCATCGGCGCTGGAACGGCCGACCAAAGCGACATCCGCCCCGGCCTGCGCCAGCGCCAGCGCGATGCCCTGGCCGATACCGGTATTGGCGCCGGTGACGATCGCGACCTTGCCGGTGAGGTCGAAGAATTTGGTCATGTGCTGGCCCGCCGCGTCAGGACAAAGCGGGCTCGGCGCGGTCCTGCCGGGCGTCGCCGGACGACAGGCCCTTCAGATAGGCGCTGATCGCCTCGTCCTGCGAAGACGGGTAGAAATATTCGGCGAAGCGCTCGCCGGCGATCGCCGCTTTCAGCAGGTCCTGATCGACCGAATTGAGCACCGTGAGCATGTCCCTGCACGTGACCGCCTTCAGCTCCTTCAGGATGCCGCGATTGCGGCGCATGATCTCGGCGCGCTCCTTGGGGTAGCCGAGGCCGCGTTCGCCGTCGAACAGCTTGCGATAGACATCCTGCAGGTTGAGCTCGGCCGCCCAGCCGAAGCCCTTGGCATAAGGCATGGCGATGGCGTTGCCGTCGTTGATCTGGCCGAACAGGAAAGCGTCGGTCGGATCGACGATCAGGCCGCAGAACACGCCGGGCATGGCGTTGCAGGCGAGCATCGAACCCGTTCCGGTGCCGCAGCCGGTGACGACGAAATCGGCGGCCTTCGAATTCAGCAAAATGCCCGCCAGTAGGCCGTTCATCACATAGGTCAGCGAGGCTTCATCCTCCGCCGAATACATGCCGTAGTTGAAGACCTCATGGCCCATCGGCTCGGCAACCGCGGTCAGCGCGTCGTGGATCAGGGCGTTCTTGGCGGCCTGGCTGTTCTCGGTGATCAGCGCGATCTTCATCGTTCGGGTCCTTCCTGGCTTCAGGCTGCGGCGGCGCGTGGCTGGTCCAGCCTGGCGCCGTGCGTGAAGAGCCTGTGGCGAGATCTGCTGGAAGGGTAACCGGTGTCATGGCGCTTCGCAAGGGCGAGGGGTCACGAAGAGACAGAGTTGCGCGTCACGGCGGCCCGGGCCGCCTTCCGAATCCGATTGTCCCTGCCGGTGATTTCCCCGACAGGCAGGGCAGCTATCAGGAGCATTTGCGTGACCGTTCGCACCCCCGACCATGAGATCGACCCGCTTTTCCTCGACCGCTGGTCGCCGCGTGCCTTTGACGGCTCCGACCTGCCCGACGCCGATCTGCAGGCGATGTTCGAGGCGGCGCGCTGGGCCCCGTCGGCGTTCAATTCGCAGCCCTGGCATTTCCTCTACGCCAAGCGCGGCGACGCCAATTGGGAGCGTTTCCTCTCGCTGCTCGTGCCGTTCAACCAGGGCTGGGCGCACACCGCTTCGGTGCTGGTCTATATCGTCTCGGATTCGACCCCCGGGGTGGACCGCCACGGTGCGCCCAAGCCCTCCTCCACCCACGCCTTCGATGCCGGCGCGGCCTGGGTCAGCCTGGCGCTGCAGGCGACGCGCATGGGCTATCACGCCCACGGCATGTCCGGCATCGAGATGGAGGAGGCGCGGGCCGCTTTGGGCCTTTCGGAACGCTACCAGCTCAATGCCGCCTGCGTGATCGGCAAGATCGGCGATCCGGCGCAGCTGGACGAGAAGCAGCGCGCCCGCGAATTCCCGTCCGACCGCAAGGCGCAGGGCGATTTCGTCCATTGCGGGCCCTGGCCGGAAGAAAGGTCCTAGGCAGGGCGCCCCTTGCCTTGAACCGGCAAAGCGCGAACAATCGCCGCCGAAAGGGGCGGGCATGACGGTCGAGGCGGGCGCATCTCATGGGCGAGTGATCACTTTGCCCGCGCGTCCGGAGCCGATCCGGGTCTCGGTCGAGGAGACCGCGATCGTCGTCATCGACATGCAGAATGCCTATGCCTCGCCCGGCGGCTATGTCGATCAGGCGGGCTTCGACATTTCCGGCGCGGCCGGGACGATCGGACAGATCGGCAAGGTGCTGGAAACGGCGCGCAAGGCCGGCGTCGCCATCATCTATCTGCAGAATGGCTGGGACGCGGATTATGTCGAGGCGGGCGGACCGGGCTCGCCCAATTGGCACAAGTCGAACGCGCTGAAGACGATGCGCGCGCGGCCCGAATTGCAGGGCAAATTGCTGGCCAAGGGCGGCTGGGATTATGCCCTGGTCGATGCGCTGGCGCCGCAGCCGGGCGACATCGTCCTGCCCAAGACCCGCTACAGCGCCTTCTTCAATTCCGCGCTCGATTCCACGCTTCGTTCGCGCGGCATCCGCAACATCGTCTTCGTCGGCATCGCCACCAATGTCTGCGTCGAGAGCACGCTCCGGGACGGCTTCCACCTCGAATATTTCGGTGTGATGCTGGAGGACGCGACCCACCATCTGGGCCCGGACTTCATCCAGGCGGCCAGCGTCTACAATGTCGAGAAATTCTTCGGCTGGGTTTCCACCGTCGCCGATTTCTGCGGCGCCTTCGGGCAGATCCCGCAAGCAGAGGAGAGAGACTAGATGCCGTTCGAGCCGATCAACCCGCCGCAATTCCCGACCCCGATCGCGCCTTATTCGGCCGGCACCAAGGCGAGCGGGACGGTGGTCTATGCGTCCGGCACGCTGGCGCTCGGGCCGGGCGGGACGGTGCTCCATCCGGACGATGCCGAGGCGCAGACGCGGCATGTGCTGGAGACGATCAGGATCACCTTGGAGGCGGCCGGGGCGACGATGGCGGACGTGTCGTTCAACCACATCTTCCTGACCGACTGGGCGCACTATCCGGCGATGAACTCGGTCTATGCGGAATATTTTCCGGGCGACAAACCGGCCCGCTATTGCATCCAGTGCGGGCTGGTGAAGCCCGGCCTGGTCGTCGAAATCGCCAGCGTGGCGCATATCGCCTGATGCCCCACGCCGCCGGGCTCTATTATGAATGGCACGGGCCGGAGGATGGCGAGGTCCT
Source organism: Pseudomonadota bacterium (assembly GCA_023424095.1). Lineage (GTDB taxonomy): Bacteria > Pseudomonadota > Alphaproteobacteria > Sphingomonadales > Sphingomonadaceae > Allosphingosinicella. The sequence goes on from JAFAEG010000046.1 coordinate 46,828, forward strand.
GATCCTGTCGGCCGGGCTTGGCGGGTCGGGCTCCTATTGGCTCCCCAATCTGGACGCGTTTGCCGCGCGCTACCGGGTGCTGCTCTACGACCATCGCGGCACCGGGCGAAGCGATCGTTCGCTGCCGGATACGGTCTCGATCGAGGATATGGCGGCGGACCTGCTCGGTTTGATGGATGCGTTGGGGGTCGAACGGGCGCATATTCTCGGCCACGCGCTCGGCGGCTTGATCGGCCTCGCGCTGGCCCGCGAGGCGCCGGAGCGGGTGGACCGGCTCGTGGTCGTGAATGGCTGGGCGGTACTCGATCCCTATACGGCGCGCTGCTTCGACACCCGGCTGGCGCTGCTGCGGGGGAGCGGGGCAGAGGCGTATCTGCGGGCACAGCCGATCTTCCTGTTTCCGCCCGACTGGATTTCTGTCCATTCGGACAGGCTCGATGCGGAAGCAGTCGAGCATCTCGCTCATTTTCCCGGACAGGCGACAGTCGAGAAGCGGATCGCCGCCGTGCGCGCGTGGAACCCGGGGGAGACGCTGCGCACCATCGCAACGCCGGTATTGGTGCTGGCGACGGCGGACGACGCGCTCGTCCCCCATCATTGCGCGCGCGACCTGTGCGCGCTGCTGCCCAATCACAACCGCATGCTGCAATTCAGCGGCGGCCACGCGAGCAATATCACCGAACCCGAGGACTTTTACGATCGCGTCCTTCCCTGGCTCGCCGGGGAGGACGACCTCAACGAGGAGTAGGACATATGGAAGTCGGCATCTTCGTGCCCATCGGCAACAATGGCTGGCTGATCAGCGAGAATTCGCCCCAGTACATGCCGAGCTTCGATCTCAACAAGGAGATCGCGCGGAAGGCGGAAAGCTATGGCGTCGATTTCCTGCTGTCGATGATCAAGCTGCGCGGCTTCGGCGGGAAGACCGAATTCTGGGAGCATAATCTGGAAAGCTTCACGCTCATGGCCGGGCTCGCGGCGGTGACCGAGAAGATCAAGATTTACGCGACCTGCCCGACCTTGGTGATCCCGCCCGCCTTCGCGGCGCGGATGTGCAACACGATCGATTCGATCAGCCACGGCCGCTTCGGGCTCAATCTGATCACCGGCTGGCAGCGGCCCGAATATAGCCAGATGGGGCTGTGGCCGGGCGACGAGCATTTCCGCAATCGCTACCAGATGCTCGGCGAATATGCCCATATCCTGCGCGAGCTGTGGGAGACCGGAGTCTCCGACTTCAAAGGCGAATATTACCAGATGGACGATTGCCGTGTCCGCCCGCTGCCCGAGGGCGAGATGAAGATCATCTGCGCGGGTTCGTCGGACGAGGGCCTCGCTTTCTCGGCGCAATATGCCGACTATGCCTTCTGCCTCGGCAAGGGCGTGAACAGGCCGACCGCCTTCGCGCCGAACAATGAGCGCCTGCTGGCCGCGACCGCCAAGACCGGCCGCGACGTCAAGATCTACGCTCTCTTCATGGTGATCGCCGCCGAGACGGACGAGGAGGCGATGGAGAAGTGGATCCACTATCGCGAGGGCGTGGATCAGGAGGCCGTCGCCTGGCTCGGCGTGCAGGGCGCTGCGGACAAGACCTCCGACACCACCAATGTCCGCCAGCTCGCCGACAAGGAAAGCGCAGTGAACCTCAATATGGGGACCCTGGTCGGCTCCTATGAAAGCATCGCGCGGATGCTGGACGAGGCGAGCACGGTCCCCAACACCGGCGGCGTGCTGCTGACCTTCGATGATTTCATCGAAGGGACGGAGAATTTCGGCACGCGCATCCAGCCGCTGATGAAGTGCCGCCAGCCGGCCTAAAGTAGCGCCACCACGCCGTCATACCGGCGAAGGCCGGTATCCAGACCCCGGTCAGGAAATTCGCAGGGCTGGACCCCGGCCTTCGCCGGGGTGACGAACTGTGCTCGGCCTCTCCGGTTAAACCTTGTTGCCGCGCAAATAGGTGGCGGCGATGGCGCGGTCGTCGCCGAGGATCTGCAGCGCGAACAGCCGGTCGTGCAGCGAGGCGCCGTGGCTGCGGCGGGCGAGCAGGGGCGTGGCCTGCTCGTCCAGGACGACGAAGTCCGCTTCCTGGCCCGGCAGCAGTCCGCCGACCTTGTCGCCGATGCCGATCACCCGCGCGCCGCCGGCGGTGGCCAAATGGAGGGCGCGGAAGGGATCGAGGCTCGCGCCGCGCAATTGGCAGGTGCGATAGGCTTCGCCGAGCGTGTGCAGGACCGAGAGGGTGGTGCCCGCGCCGACATCGGTGCCGATGCCGACATTGACGCCGTGCCGGTCGGCGGCGGCGAGATCGAACAGGCCGCTCCCCAGGAACATGTTGCTGGTCGGGCAGAAGGCGATGCCGGCGCCGGCTTCGGCCATGCGCTGCAGCGCGCTGTCGTCGGAATGGACGCAATGGGCGAAGACCGAGCGTGGGCCGACCAGGCCGAAGCGGGCATAGACATCGAGATAATCGGCGGCCTCGGGGAAGCGCTCGGCGACATAGGCGATTTCGCCGGGATTTTCCGAAAGATGCGTGTGCATCATCACGTCGGGATGGGCGGCGACCATCTCGCCCGCCGCGGCCAGTTGCTCGGGGCTGGAGGTGGGGACGAAGCGCGGCGTGACCGCATAACCGAGCCGCCCGCGCCGCCGCCATCTGGCGATCAAAGCCTCGCTGTCGGCGCGCCCGGAGGCGATCGTGTCGCGCAGGCCTTCGGGGCCCAAGTCCATCAGCACCTTGCCGGAGACGATCCGCATGTCGCGATCGAGCGCGGCCTCGAACAGGGCATCGACCGAGCCGGGGTGGACGGTGGCGAAGACGAGAGCGCTGGTGGTGCCGTGGCGGAGCAATTCGTCGAGGAAGAAAGCGGCGGTCGCATCGGCATGGGCGCGATCGGCGAAGGCCTTTTCAGCCGGGAAGATGTGCCGCTCCAGCCATTGCATCAATTGCTCGCCATGCGAGGCGATGCAGCCGATCTGCGGATAGTGAACGTGGGCGTCGACGAAGCCGGGGACGATCAGCCCGGCAATTTTCTCCACCTCGGCCTCGGCGAATTCCTCGCAAAGATCGTCGTGGGGGCCGCAGGCGACGACCAGACCGTCTTCGACCACAAGCAAGCCATCCTCATAATGGCGGATCGCCGCGCTGCCCGCGCTCGCCGGGTCCTCCGGGACGCTCAATATCTCCGCGCGAAACGCCTTCATCCGGGCCTCCCCAAGCCAAGCAATTGCGCCAGAGCGGCGATGGCGATGACGTCCGGCTCCTTGCCTTCGATACCGGAGATTCCGATCGGGCAGGTGAGCCGGGACGCGTCGACGCTCTCCTTCGCGAGCCGCGACAGGAAGCGGGCGCGCTTGGTCTGCGAGCCGATCAGGCCGACAAATGCCGCGTCGCTGCCAAGGGCGGCGGCGGTGAGGCAATAGTCGAGCGCGTGGTCGTGGGTGAGGATCAGGACAGCGGCATCGGCGGGCGCGGCGGCGGCGGTGGCGACCAGTTCGTCCTCGCTGGCGAGCGCGACGCCGCTGGTCTCGGCGGCTTCCGGGCGCGTGTCGAACCAGGCGAGGTGGAGCGGCAGGCCGTCAGCCTTCGCGGCGATGGCGCGACCGACATGGCCAGCGCCGAACATGAGGAGCGGACGGCGGGGGCTGTCGGTTGGTTCGATGAAGCGGGTGCCTGACGCAGGAAGGGGGCCACGCGCTGTGATCGCTCCCCGACGAAGGCCGGGGTCCAGCCGCTCGGTCAATTCCGGGCCCCGGCCTTCGCCGGGGAGCGGGCTGCGCTCGACGCGCTCGCCGAGCAGGACTTCGAACGGCCCGTCCTGCTCAGGCGCCGTGCGCAGATGCTCCACCAGCAGGCGCACCCGGCCGCCGCAGCATTGGCCGAGCAGGGGGCCGAGCGGATAATCCTGCACGCGCCAGCTGCCGGGTTCGAGCGACAGGATCGCGCGCGCCTGCGCCATCGCCTGATGCTCCAGCGCGCCGCCGCCGATCGTTCCGGCGAGGCCATTCGGCGTCACCACCATGCGCGTGCCCGGGCCGCGCGGGGCGGAGCCTTCGGTGGCGAGGATGGTGACCAAGGCGGCCGGCCCCTGCTCCAGCGCCGCGCGGGCGTGAGCGGTCCAGTCAGCCATTGCGGGCGCGAAGTTCGTCGATCGCGGTGAGGATGCGCTCCGGCGTGGCGGGCGCGTCGAGCCTGGGCAGGCCCTTGCCCGGCGCGGCGGCGGCGACGGCCTGGGTCAGCGCGGAGAAGACCGAAATGGCGAGCATGAGCGGCGGCTCGCCGACCGCCTTGGAGCGGTGGATGGTGGGCTCGGCATTCTCGCCGCGCTCCCAGATGGCGATGCTCATGTGCTTTGGGCGGTCGTTCGCGGTCGGGATCTTGTAGGTGGACGGGGCGTGCGTCAGCAGCCGGCCGCGATCATCGTAGACCAGTTCCTCCGTGGTCAGCCAACCCATGCCTTGGATGAAGCCGCCCTCGATCTGGCCGAGGTCGATCGCCGGATTGAGCGACTTGCCGACGTCGTGGAGGATGTCGACCGCGACGACCTTATGCTCGCCGGTCAGCGTGTCGATCACGACCTCGCTCAAGGCGGCACCGTAGGCGAAATAGAGGAAGGGCCGGCCGCGATGGCTGGCCCGGTCATAGCCGATGTCCGGCGTCGCGTAGAAGCCGGTCGCGGCGAGCGAGATGCGGGCGAAATGGGCGCGGCGGCAGAGATCGTCGAAGGCGCAGACCTGGCCGCCCCCGGTGACGCCGTCGCTTGTGAAGGCGACGTCCTCAACCGAGCAGCCGAAGATGGTGGCGGCGAGGGCGGCGAGGCGGTCGCGGATGATGACCGCCGCGTTGCGGGCGGCCATGCCGTTCAGGTCCGTGCCCGACGAGGCTGCTGTCGCGGAGGTGTTGGGGACCTTGTCGGTGCGGGTGGACGTGATTTTGACCGCTTCGATGGGGACCGCGAAGACATCGGCGACGATCTGCGCGACCTTGATGTTCAGCCCCTGGCCCATTTCGGTGCCGCCATGGTTCAGCTGGATCGAGCCGTCGGCATAGACCAGCACCAGAGCGCCCGCCTGGTTGAGGTGGGTGGTGGTGAAGCTGATCCCGAACTTCACCGGGGTGAGGGCGAGGCCCTTCTTCAGGACAGTGTGGCTGGCGTTGAACGCTTCGACCTCGGCGCGGCGGGCCTCGTAGCCGGCGCTGGCCGCAAGCTCGGCGATCAGTTCGGGCGCGACATTGTCCGTGACCTGCATGTGATAGGGCGTGAGGTCGCGGTCGGGGCCGTAGAGGTTGGCCCGGCGCACGGCGAGCGGATCGAGGTCCAGATGCGCGGCGATGGCGTCCATCACCCGCTCGATCGCCATCATCCCCTGCGGCCCACCGAAACCGCGGAAGGCGGTGTTGGAGACGGTGTGCGTCCGCAGGCGGTGCGAGACGATCTCGACCGCGGGCAGGAAATAGCAATTGTCGGCGTGGAACATCGCCCGGTCATTGATCGCGGGCGAAAGATCGGTGGTGGCGCCGCACCGCGAGGCGAGGGTGAGGCGGATGCCGGCGATCCGTCCCTCATCGTCAAAGCCGACATCGTAGCCGGCGGTGAAATCGTGGCGCTTGCCGGTGAAGTTCATGTCGTCGTCGCGGTCGGCGCGGAACTTCGCCGGGCGACCGGTCTTGGCGGCGACGAGCGCGCAGGCGGCGGCGAAGGGCGCGGCCTGCGTTTCCTTGCCGCCGAACGCGCCGCCCATACGCCGGACCTCGACGGTCACGTCGGCATGGCTGAGGTTCAGCAGTTTCGAGACGAGATGCTGGACTTCGCTCGGATGCTGGGTGGAACTGATGATGTGGAGCCGGCCCTGTTCGCCCGGCATGGCGAAGGCGGCCTGGCCCTCCAGATAGAATTGCTCCTGCCCGCCGATTTCGACCGCGCCCGCTATCCGATGCTGCGCCGCCGCGAGCGCAGGGTCGGCATCGCCGCGCGTCATGATCTGCGTGGCCTCGATCTCGGCACCGGCGGCCTGCGCTTCGGCAATGGTGACGAGGGCGGGCCTTGGCTCGGTGCTCACCTTGGCCAACCGCGCGGCGCGGCGGGCGGCGCGGGCGCTGGTGGCGGCGACGAGGAAGAGCGGCTGGCCGGGATAAAGGATTTCGCCAGCTGCGAGCAGCAGATCGTCATGGACGACGGGGCCGACATTGTTCTCGCCGGGAATGTCGGCGGCGGTGAAGATAGCGACCACCCCCGGCGCGGCGCGGACCGCGTCGAGATCGAGCGAAAGTAAAGTCGCGTGGCCGTCCGCGGCGTGACCGAAGGCGAGGTGAAGAAGCCCGGGCGGCTCGGGCAGATCGTCCACATAGGCGGCGGCCCCGGCGACGTGCAGGTCGGCGCTGTCGTGCGGCAGCGACTGATGGACGATACCGTCAGACATTGAGCACGCTCACCGTCTCGTTCTGCTCCGCCCAGATGCGGCGCAGCAGATTGGCGGCGGCCTTGCGGCGGTAATCGGCCGAGGCGCGCAGGTCGTCGAGCGGAGTGTAATCGGCGGCCAGCGCCTGCGCGGCGGCTTCGACACTGTCCGCATTCCAGGGCTGGCCGGTGAGCGCAGCCTCGCAGCCGGCGGCGCGGGCGGGGATACCGGCCATGCCGCCGAACGCGACGCGCGCCTGCGTCACCACGCCATTTTCGATGCGCAAGGCGAAGGCGCCACAGAGGCCGGAAATGTCGCTGTCGAAGCGCTTGGACAGCTTCACGATGCGGATCAGCAGGTCCGGCGCTGGGCGCGGGATGCGGACGCTTTCGACGAATTCGCCGGGGGCGCGGTCCTGCTTGCCGTAGCTCAGGAAGAAATCCTCGAGCTTTATGGTACGGCGCTCACTGCCGCGCCGGAGCGTCAGTTCGGCGCCGAGCGCGATCAGGGCAGGCGGCATGTCGCCGATCGGCGAGCCATTGGCGATGTTGCCGCCGACCGTGCCGGCATTGCGCACCTGCACGCCGCCGATCCGCCGGGCCAATTCGCCGAGGTCGGGATGAAGGCGGGCCAAAGCCTCGCGCGCCTCGGAATAGCGGACGGCCGCGCCGAGGCTGAGCGCGTCGGGCGTTTCCTCAATCCGTTTGAGGTCGGCGATGTCGCCGATGAAGACGGTCGGGCCGAGCTCGCGAAGCTGCTTGGTGACCCAAAGGCCGACATCGGTCGCACCCGCGACGATGCGGGTTTCCGGGTTGGCGAGCAGGAGCTCGGCCAGATCGTCGCTGGTCTTCGGATGGCCGTAAGCGGGTTGCAGACGGCGAAGCGCCTCGACCGTCTCCGGCTCATCCCCGGCCGAGACCGGCACCGCCTCGCCCGCCGCGAGGATCGGGCCGTAACCGGTGCAGCGGCAGAGGTTTCCGGCGATCACGTCTCCGACCGCGACGCCCTGCGTGCCGGCCGCGCCTATGCTCCGGCCATAGAGCGACATGACGAAGCCGGGCGTGCAGAAGCCGCATTGCGAGCCATGCTTCGCGACCATCTCGCGCTGGACGGGGTGGTCGCCGCCGAGGCTCTCGACCGTCTTCAACGCCTTGCCGTCGAGCATCGGCAGGAAGAGGATGCAGGAATTGACCGCGCGCCACGCAATCCGGTCGCCGGCCAGTTCGCCCAGCAGCACGGTGCACGCCCCGCAATCGCCTTCCGCGCAGCCCTCTTTTGTGCCGGTGCGGCGCAGATCGTAGCGCAGATAATCGAGCACGCTGCCGGTCGGATCGACGTCCGCGATCTCGATGATCTCCCCGTCGAGGAGGAAGCGGATCATTGCGGGCTCCCCGCCTCGATCCAGGCGCCGAGCCGCTGCCGTTCTTCCACCGTCATTCGCGTCGGATTGCCCATCGGCATCACCTGCGTATCGACCGACACCGCCTTGATCCGCGCCGACGCGGCCCGGACCTGCTCGTAAGTGTTCAGCGCCACACCCTTGGGCGGCGGGCTGACATTATGACAGCTTGCGCAATGGGTGGCGAGGATCGGCTGGATGCTCGCATAAGTCAGGTCTTCGGCCGAGACGGGGACCGCATTGCCGCGCTTTTCGAGGGTGACGTAGGTGACGGTGGCCAGCATCAGCGAGATTGCCAGCAGGACCGTCGCGCCGGACGGTTTCCCCCGCCCGCGCAGGTTGAAGACGTGGCGGACGGCAACCCCGGTCAGGCCGAGCATGGCCAGCACCAGCCAGGGCCGATCGGCGCCATAGGTCATCGGGTAATGCGGACTGATCATGATGAACAGCACCGGCAGGGTCATATAATTGTTGTGCAGCGAGCGCTGCTTGGCGGCGGCGCCGAGCGAGGGATCGGGGGTGCGCCCGGCGACCAGGTCGGCGACGACCTTCCGCTGGTTCGGGATGATGATGAAGAAGACGTTGGCGACCATCGCCGTGCCGATGATCGCGCCGATATGCATGTAGGCGGCGCGGGCGCTGAGCAGATTGTTCAGCAGCATCGCGGCATAGACCAGGATGGCGAACCAGAAGATGCCGAGCGCGATGTTGGAACGGCCCACGGGGGACCGGCACAGGCCGTCATAGATCAGCCAGCCGAGCACCAGTGAGCCCAGGCCCACGGCGATGCCGCCGCCCGCGCCGAGATCGGCCTTGGCGGGATCGAGCAGGAAGCTCTCCGCGCCGACATAATAGACCAGCACCAGCAGCGAGAAGCCGCTGATCCAGGTGAAATAGGCCTCCCATTTGAACCAGTGCAGATCGTCCGGCATCTTCGCCGGCGCGACCTGATATTTCTGGTTATGATAGAAGCCGCCGCCGTGGACCGACCACAATTCGCCCGAGGCATCGCCCTCGCGCGGCTTCTTCAGATGGTTGTCCAGCCAGACGAAATAGAAGGACGAGCCGATCCAGGCGATGCCGGCGGTGATGTGCAGCCAGCGGATCGCCAGGTTCAGCCATTCGGTGAGATCGACGCCCACCCGTCAGCTCCCCCGGTAGGTGGAATAGCCATAAGGCGAGACGAGCAAGGGCACGTGATAATGGCCGCCGTCCGCGGCGATGCCGAAGTCGATGCTGACCTCGTCGAGGAAGGGCGGATTGGGCAGGGCCACGCCCGCGCTGCGGAAATAGGCGGCGACGGAGAAACGCAGCGCATATTTGCCGGGCGCGAGGTCGGTGGGGGCGAGGCCGGGGCTACGGCCATCCGCGTTGGTGACCCCGCGCGCAATCTCGCCTTCGGGGCCGCTCAGCACCACCGCCATGCCCGCCGCCGGGCGGCCGTGCATGGTGTCGAGCACGTGGGTGGAGAGACTGCTCATGCGCCTTCCCCGCTCCCCGGCGAAGGCCGGGGCCCAGATTCGGCGCGAAGCGCCGAAGCACACGCTGTCGCGTGGGAATGTGTCCTGGGGCTGGGCGCCGGCCTGCGCCGGGGAACGAAGGATTGGCTGCTCATTTTTGTGCCTCCAGCCGCAGGCGGACGATCTCGCCAATCTGCTCCAGCGCGGTCGCGATTTCGGTCTCGCGGTCGTTGCCCAGGCGCCGCTCCATCGCGGCGAGGATGCCGGCCTTGTCGGTCAGTCGGACGCAGATGATGAACGGGAAATCGAAGCGCTCGCGATAGGCGGCGTTGAGGGCGTGGAAGCGGTCGAACTCGGCTTGCGTGAGGCGGTCGAGGCCGGCGCTGGCCTGCTCGGCGGCGCTCGCCTCGGTAAGGCTGCCGTCGATCGCGGCCTTGCCGGCCAGTTCGGGGTGGGCGCGGATCAGGGCAAGCTGCTCGTCGGCGGTGGCGTCGTGGAGGACGGCCATCAGATCGGCGTGCCGGTCGCCGGAGGAGGGGCGGGCGTCGGCGCGCTCCTCCACCCAGGGGGAATGTTCAAACAAAGCGGTCACCGGGCCACGCGCCCGATCATGCGCAGCCGGCTGACGCCACCGTCGGGGATCATGTTCAGCCGCACGAAGCGGACGGGTCCAAGATCGGCGATGCTGTCGCGGAAGGCATGGACCGTGTCGGCCTCCAGCTTCGTCTCCGGCAGCAGCACGAGCCAGCTTTCGGAGGCGGCCGCAATCTCCTCGGCCGTGCCGGACGCGTCGGGTGCGGCCTGGATGAAGCAGCGGTCGGGATAATTGCCTTTGAAATGGGCGGTATCGACGATCACCTCGTCGATCAGGCCGGGCGCGCCCAGTTCAAGGATCGCCCAGTCGTGGCCGGGCTCGCGGCGGCGGCGGGTTTCCCAGCCGTCGCCCATGTTGATGCCGCGGCCGGGTGCGGTCAGATTTTCGATCCGGCCGAAATGTTCGTCATTGGCGATGATGCCGCGGCCGCCATTCTCCATCGCCAGCAGATCGAGCCGCTCGTCCGTGCCGACCCTGGCCCAATCCTTCACGATCCGCCCCCAGACGCGCAGCCGCGCGACGCCGCCATCGGGGAAGATGTGCAGGCGAATATGCGTGACCGGCTCATCATGCTCGATCGGCACATAGATGCGGTCATTGCCGTTCAGCGCGAGGCGGGGGGTGACCGTGTGCCAGCCGGCATCGTCGCCCGGGATCGCGTCGTCGCTGCGGCACACCTCGACCTCTGCCCCCGGCGGGTAATTGCCGGTGAAGTGGCTGGTGTCGATCTCGAAGCCCGCGACGAGCCCGGGTGCGCCCAGCCGGACGATGCACCAATCGTGGCCGGGGATGCGCTTGCGCCGGCTTTCCCAGCCGTCCATCCACTTGCCATTGTCGTCATATTTGTCGGGGATGAAGACCGGGGCCGCCGGGTCGATCAGCCGCGCCTTGTCGGCGAAGAAATCGTCGGTGGCCGCGACCACCTCCGCCCCCAAACGCGGCTGGGCGAGGTTCACATATTGCTGGCGCAGTTGCTCGAACATCAGGCGGCCACCGCCGGGTGGGTGGTGCGCCAGTGGCGGGCGATGTCGATGCGGCGGCAGAACCAGACATCCTGATGGCCGAGCGCGTGTTTGATGAAGCGCTCCAGCCCCGCCAACTTGCCCGGCCGCCCGGCGAGGCGGCAGTGGAGGCCGATCGACATCATCTTCGGGCTGGCCTCGCCTTCCGCATAGAGCACGTCGAACGTGTCCTTGAGGTAGTCGGAGAATTGCTCCCCGGTGTGCATGTTGGCGCTGGCGAAGCGCATGTCGTTGGTCTCCAGCGAATAAGGGACGATCAGATGCGGCTTGCCCGCGACCTTCGTCCAGAAGGGCAGATCGTCGGAATAATCGTCCGCATCGTAAAGGAAGCCGCCTTCCTCCGCCACGAGCCGCCGGGTATTCGGGCTGGTGCGGCCGGTATACCAGCCGAGCGGGCGCTCGCCGGTCAGCGCCGTGTGGATCTCGATCGCGCGGGCCATGTCGGCGCGCTCCTGCTCCTCCGGCACGTTCTGGTAATTGAGCCAGCGCCAGCCGTGCGAGGCGATTTCGTGCCCGGCTTCCAGCGCGGCCTCCACGACTGCCGGATTGCGCTCCATCGCCTGCGCGACACCGAACATGGTCAGCGGCAGGTCATAGCGTTCGAACAGCCGCAGCAGCCGCCACACGCCGGCGCGCGAGCCATATTCGTAAATCTGCTCCATGCTCATGTGCCGGGCGCCATGCACGGGCTGGGCATTGGCGATGTCGGACAGGAAGATTTCAGAGGCCGGGTCGCCATCCAGCGTGCAGGCCTCGGCCCCTTCTTCGTAATTCAGCACGCACTGCACCGCGATCCGCGCCCCGCCGGGCCAGGCGGCGTGCGGCGGCGTTCGGCCGTAGCCGATCAGATCGCGCGGATATCCTGCCTCGTCCAAACCATCCCCCTGCCGGGCGGACCATCTTTCTGGCCCGCCTCGTCATGCCGGACTTGATCCGGCATCCACCTTCTTTGCAAGTGGGGAATTGGACATGGGCGAAAGCGAGGAAAAGCCGATGCGCGAGATGGTGCCCGAGCCGCTGACCGCCGAGGCCTTCGCGCCGTTCGGCCGGGTGATCGAGGCGTCGGACGCGGCGGTGAAGATCGCCATCAACCAGGGTCACGCCGTCCGCTACGACGCGCTGGCACAGGTGGACGTGGCGGACGAAGGCGGCGTCCCGGTGATCAGCATCTTTCGCGCGCAGCCGCTGGCCGAGCTGGTGCTCAAGACCTTCGAACGCCACCCGCTGGGGAGCCAGAGCTTCGTGCCGCTAAGCGGGCGGCCGTATCTGGTCGCCGTCGCGCCGCCGGGGGAGTTCGATCCGGGCGCGATCCGGGTGTTCCGCGCGGAGGGCGGGCAGGGGGTGCATTACGGCAAGGGGACCTGGCACCATTTCCTGCTGGTGCTTGAGGCGGATACTGACTTTCTCGTGGTTGATCGGGGCGGGGCCGGGAAGAATTGCGACGAGGTGAGTTTAGGTCTCGGAGGAGAAATTCGCGCTTCGCTGTGAAGGGTCATTCGGGTCTCGCGAAAAGCCGATCGCGCATATCGCGACATATGCCATCGAGACCGGGGAACAGCGAGCCGTAGGTTATTCCCATAAGCTCCAACTCTCGCATAATTTGAGGTCTACTGTCGGCGGGAAGGTCGCATACGGTGAGGTAGGATGCTCCGTCTTCCTCCTCTCTTCTCCTGATAAACGCCTCAATGTCGGCGATGTTCGTGACGGTGGACACGGCTTGTTGAGGGCCGTGGCGGGGATTAGCGACCGCCATGCTTTCTATGACCACCAGTTGATCGGGTGCTGCGTCAACAATGAACTGCGCTTTACCGTAACGCGCATTCCAGCCGACCTGATCGAAGATGAAAATTCGAGGAGAATGGCCATCGCTTGGATGCGCGTTCTGGAAGGCGAAATATGCCGCTACGAAAGGCGAGAAAGACCAGTCGAGCATTGGTGTAGGATAGCCGTGGTGCTGCAGAATGCTCCAAATGGCAGCGTTGTGTTGCATGTTTCCGATCTGGAGGGGGTAATTTAGCTTCTCTGCCACCGCCCCAAAAAGGCGGGATGTGTCGTCCGCGATCCAGGTGTGAAGGTCGTTTCGCCACGTCCTATGGAATGCAGACACCAGCTTGTACGGGCTACACTGGCCGCGAAAAATGTACTGGCGAGGGCGCTGCGACACGGCCCACTCCCGGAACGCGCCCCAAGTCGGAAGGTCAACGCGGCTGTTGAGCCCGGAAGCACCTGAAGTGTCGGATTTCGTCAGGTTGATGGACCCTGTGCGGTCATGATCACCTACCCAATCGATTTGCAGATTCTCTCCACTCATCGAGAACTCAACGGCGAGTGCAGCTGGCGGCGGAACACCGTAGGTTTCTGTTAGTCGTGCTTCGGCTGACGCGCGATCCTCAGCCGACATGATCCCGCCATTTGAATACAAATAGACTGTGCTGATCTCAGCCTTGAGTGGGGCATCTTTCGGCAAGTGAATGGGGAAGAGCAATCCCGGCAGGTCGGCGCCGGGGTAAAATAGGTACGCGTGACCAAAATAGTCTTGGCCACGGTCTTCTAAGTCTATTCGGATCGACGCAGGTATATCCCCGTCGATATCGGCAATCCATTGTCCTATCATTTCGAGCCTTTCGTGGCCTTTGCTATCCTCCCGACAACCAAACAAACCGCGCCACGAACAAAGCCGCGATGGTCAGCAGCAGCCAGTCGGTCCAGCGCACCTTTCCGCGTACGATCTTGATCAGCGCGTAAGCGGTCAGGCCGAACGCCAGGCCGTTGGCGATGGAGAAGGTGAGGGGGATCATCGCCACGGTCAGGAAGGCGGGGATGGCGACTTCGGGGTCGTCCCACGCCACGTCCGCGAGCGGCGCCATCATTAGGCCGCCGACCAGGATGAGCGCCGGCGCGGTCGCGGCGAGGGGGCCGAGCTGGGCGTAGGGGGCGGCGAGCATGGCCAGCA